>JBMNOU010000006.1:0-54307 GCA_050943215.1 Christensenellales bacterium
AAGGAGCGCCCCCATATGAAAAGCAAACCGGATGACAGGAGTAACAATGTGGAAAGGATACAAAGAAACATCGACATGACGATCTACAACATGGAACTGGCAGACGAGCTGATCGCCAAGACCTCTGATGAGAAAATGAAAAAAACGTTGACCGAAAAGAACGAGAGGAGAAGAAGAGCGCTTGAAGGCATGCGCCGAGAAATACGCGACGAAGCGGCCAACCAAAAAGAAAACGATTAGCACATCGCCTCTGTCAAAAAACACCTCTCTAGCGGAACCGCTGTTTTTACCCATGGTATATGCAAACGCCTGCTAATTGCAGGCGTCTATTTTGTATCATGGTATTGCCGGCCGCTACATCGCTTCGATTTCTTCCCTTGCGATCTTCACCCAATTTGTCAGATTCTCCGGTTTGTTCGCCAGCGTATGGTTGTCCTTCATAATAAGCTCAAGGCAACAGTCCTTTGCCTTTTTAAGAACATCTCTGATGTCCTCTCGGACGGCATTTTCATCCATGTTAGGCACAGCGAGAAAAGAGGGCGACGGTTTAGCGGAATATACGTAATCGTGCTTTAATTTATCCGCCATGAGTTCTCTATTAGCCCATGCCGATACGGACACCCGCCTTAAGTTTTTAACCGTCTTAATAAGGTCAATCCTATCGTCCATCGGCTCACAGCAGCCATAGCATGTCAGCCCAAACCGCTCCATCAGCTTTTTATGATATGGGAAGATGAACTCGCTAAACATCCCGGGAGATACCCCAACGGTAACCTGACTTTCGGCAAGCCCCCACATATCCTTTGTCTTCACATGCCCGTTAAATCCGGGAGACGGCAGCTCATCGGTAAACCCTATTCCGCCCGAGCCTACGTAAGTGCCGTCGTTATTAAGCCTCATCAGATGGTTTTCTTCGAGGAAGTCAAGACGCCGCCACATATTGTCGCAGATCATTCCCATCAATTTGTGGACTTCGTCCGGGTAGTCGTACATATCCGTAAACATATTGGCCATGCCGCGCAGAAAGACGAATTCGTCAGTCAGCCCGAAAGACCAGTACCACGTAGTCTTCTGTCTGACAGTCAGTATACCGTCAAAAATCTCGTGTGCGATTTCTTCTGTAATGTTCGTAGTCTTATAATCGATATCAAGTATTGGCTCGATGATATCGGTAAGTTGAGCATAATTATCGAGTATAGTATCGATATGGTACGCGCCGCCGCCTTCAAGGCGCGCTTTGCCGGTTGCTTCCTTCCCTCCTTTAATGCCCCATGACGGTATTGAAAACCTATGCGGTACATCAAAAAACGGTTCGATCACGTAGTCATCGTTCATCTCGGTTCCCCAGAAGATCAGCTTTCTTAGCCACAGTTCCCAGTGCCTGGCAAGGCTGTTGCTGCATACTATCTGGTCATCCGTTATGATCTCGTTCCAGCCGTTTTCGGGATCACACAAAATGACGGGACGTGTTTTTTTCAGCCCGTTATGATCTGTCCAAAGCTTTTTGTTATCCGCCATCCTCGGCAGCGCCGCGAGTTCGGCCACCTTTTTGGCGAGGTCTTTTAAAACCGCCCTCTCATTATCCGAAAAATCAAGATTAGAAACATCCGCAACGTTATAATTAACGGTAAAGTTGCTGTGCTCAAACATAATGCTACCTCCGGTCATTTATAATTGAAGAATTCGACAGCAAAAAAATATCTCCTTGCTTTATATCTTTTATAAACATTAGATGTAATAGCAGATAAAATCTTTTTATAAATCATAAAAAATTACAACGGACCACACTGCATAGCAGCCGGTAATTACAGTTTCGTACCGCATTCCCGGCAGAACTTTGTACCGGGAGGGTTCTTTGCACCGCAATCCGGACAAAAAGAGGAAGAAGGGTTTTCGAGTTTAGTGCCGCACTCCGCACAGAATTTAGTGCCCGGGGTGTTTTCCATACCGCAGCTTTTGCATATCATCGCATCGCGCTGTTGCTGCTCGGCACGCTTTTTCTCTTCGGCCGCATCCTGAGCGCTCGATAGTTCTTGTTGCTTTCTTTGCAGTTGTTTGTCAAGTTCTAAAACCTCGCCAAAAAGCTCGGTAAATTCTGAGAAGCCGCCCGATTTTAAATGCTCTTCGTATACTGCAATACCAATGCGGGCCAGCGCCGTCTGCTTTTTGTTTTTGAGTTCACTTAGCTCCCCGTTAAGCAAAAAAGCGTTCATTGATCCATCATTTTTGGCTTCCTCGCTCATAAACGGCTGCATGCCCTTAATAAACCCCCCGAGACCGCTAAAAAAATCGCTCATCATATGACCTCCTATAATAAGGTGATTATTGTTTGCGGCCGGGCAGAGACAAAACGCAAAACTCGCCTCGCTGCCGCCGCCCTAAACAACACCAACAAAGTATTCATATGTTTTACATAAATTAAGCTTTTGCCCATTTATATCATATCCAACAATTTGCGCAATTGCAATAAGCTTTTACCTTACGCTACATTACGAATACCCCAAAATTAAAGGGAATCGGCCGCGGGATATTGCCGCTAACTAAAAACGTGAGCACGCTATTGACCGAGTATCCGCTTTAGGTTTTCAATCGCCTTCTCGCCCGCCTTTTTAAGGATTTCTTTCTGGTCACCAGAACCGCCCGATGAAACGCCGATGTAATAACCGTTAGACAAAACATAGAGGCCGGGCATTCCCATAAAGGCTTCGTCTCCGATCTTTGGTGCCTCTGCGTTAGGCTCGCTCATCACTTGTTTTAGCGCGTCGAATATACTGGAAGGTGTTTGCTGCGTTTCGGGCTCGAGAAATGCCTGCTGGATAATGGATATCTGCAGAAAACTCTTGGATGTCTGGCTTTCCGCGCTGTAAAGGCACGTTTTTAGCCCGAGTGCGGGCTGTTCTTTCTTCTCTCCTTCCTTCACTTTCTCCCCGATCAATTCTTCCGCGTCTTTTTTGGAAATCAGCTGGCCAGGCTCTATCATCTGCGCCGCAGACGCACTCGGTGACTCAGAGCCGCTGGCAGACGAACTTGCTGACTCAGAGCCGCTGGCAGATGAGCTAGGTGACTCAGAGCCGCCCTGTATCGAGGTTGTTGCCGCTCCTTCCGATTTAGAGCCGCCCCCCGAACATGCTACAAAAATTATAGCAACGCATAAAAAAATAGCCAAAATGAAAACGAACTTTTTCATATTGAAACCTTCCTTAAATTATTTGTTGTTGTAATGAAAGTATGGCAGATTTGCCCATAAAATATACCAGATTTGTTTTATCGAAGCCAGAAGAAGCCGCGCTTTAAGCCGTCGGTCAAATAAAAAAACGTCTTATCGGTTGCTTTAATAGGCGGGATAGTGTGTGTTTTTGGACGACCATTCCATTATATTCATAGCGTGCCCCGTCTCTTCATCCTTTAATTCGCCGGCGATGTAGAATCCGCGATTTTTTAGAAATTGAACAGAGGCGTCGTTGTCTTTGTACACCCTGGCACTAAGGCAAGGGTGCTTTGATTTTGCGGCATTTAGCAGTTTAGTGCCGATTCCTGTCTGCAGCGCCTCGAGCGAAACGCATAGCGCGATGATACTAGATTCCTCCGTAATGCTGATAAACCCTCTCACCTGACCGCGATCTATATACACAGTAGTGTCCGCCGCTGTGCGGATCGCATGTCTGGCCGAATCATACCGGCCATGCCAGTACCGCTCGCCGATAGAGCCATTCGCCAAAATATTGGCATGAAGCCATATCTGCATGATCCCGCCTATATCAGCCTCTAAGTATTTGCGCATAAACGGTGCATCCTGCTCAAAAACGCTCTGCTGTTTGTTTTTACGGAAAACCACCGCAGGATCTAAAAATTTATTGACGATGAACGCTACGAAAATACCGAAAACCGTCTCTCCCAGCCGGGCAAGACCATAATAGACAGGCTCTATGTCATGCTTTCCAATAAGTATGATCAGGTATACGACAACGCTGATCGACGCGCTGGCCCAAAGCCGCAGCACGTTGCATAGGTATATGATCATAACAACGCCCAGCGTGGCTAGCAGTGCCGTTAAAGTGCTGGGGATCTCGTTGTGCAGCATCAAAAACAGTACGCCCATTACAGAACCGATTACAGTGCCTACCACCCTATCAAGGCCTGTTTTGATAGTATTCTGCAATGATGATTTCATGCAGATTGTCGCAGCTACGGCAGCCTGAACACCGTTAATATCGCTACCCACATTAATCAGCTGAAACACAAGCAAGCATATTCCTACCGCCACAGCGGTTTTGATATTTCTCATTCCGATCTTAAATCTGGAATTCATCTGTCCTCCTTAGTCGGCACGGTTAACAATATTGCCCATTTGCAATAGCACCAAGCGTTGACCGCTATCAATCGGGGGTGTGCTCTATATAAATGGTTCTAAAGGGCAAAAAGTCGGCAAGAACGGACACTGCCTTTTGTATTATTTTATCGAAATCCGCGTTTAAGTCAATAGCAGCATACTATTGGGTTGTCATGCCAACCCGACCGCTGTTATTTGATATTGATAACTCGCTATGTGGTTTGCCGCGGCTAGACTAGATCCTTGCGCAAAATATAGTCTGTTTGATGGTCTTCCCCTAAATAAAAAGGATGTGCGCCAATACGATAGAATCCTTCTTTTTTATAGAACCGGATCGCTTTCTCGTTTTTATCCCATACACCCAGCCATAGATATGAATTCCCCCGTGCATTTGCGTGTTCAATAGCCTTGCCGATCAGCGCGGTGCCAAGGCCTAAGCGCTGATGCTCTTTTTTAACGTATATCCTCTCAATTTCAAGAGACTTTGGGTCGTGAATATCTGTCTGCGCGCCAAATTCATTGATTTTGATATACCCTGATAATTCCCCATCCGCATACACAAAATAAAACAACGCGAGGGGATTTAATAATTCATCGAGCAGCTTGTCCCGATTAAAAGCCTGGTCAAGGTACGCTTTGAGGTTATCGGGCGTATTCACAGACCCAAAAGCGTCGGTAAACGTACTAATCGAAAGCGCTCGAAGCGTTTCAAGATCATCAGTTATGCATTCTCTAAAGGTCAGCTTCATTTTTTCTCCTTTATGTTTCGGGCAGCTTGGCAAAATTTCCACCGGTTTCCCCTATATCTGCGACAGTTCTACAAACCTTACTTTAACGTCTCTATATAGCCCCTGGTATACTCTAAACAGCTTTTCATAAACAGCCACATTCTCTTCAATCGGATGGGTGACCGTTTCAACCGCGAGGCACTGCGCTGCGTGTTCGGTATCTCTCCAAACACCGGCGCCAACCCCTGCGACCACAGCGGCGCCGTACGCTCCGCCCTCCGCCGCGCCTGTAAGCGTTTTAACAGGCAGATTAAAGATATCCGCCTGTATCTGCCGCCAGACTGGGCTTTTGCTCCCTCCGCCAGAGGAAATCACCTCGGCTGGGCAAAACGCCGGGTTAAGTTTCCGTATCAGCGCGTATATTTCTTTCAATCCAAAAGTGACCCCTTCCATCACCGCGCGAGCCATGTCTCCCCTGCCATTACTCAGCCATCCCCTCTAGTTTCTCATCAAACTCGACCGTGATCTCATCCACAGCGGTATCCGCCTCGGCCTTTTTCTCCTCCAGCTCAAGCCTCTTGATCGCAATATCCATCGCCGTCTGCTCCTGCACCGTAGGCAGATCAAATACGTTACGGATCACATACGCGAGGTCACGGAGAGAGCTCGTAAAATCCTTGAGTGCTTTGGTGTCATACTTGTCATACTTTCGCTCCTCGACTCTTGTGGCGCCCATCCCCAGGCCTTCTGTGACAATATGCCTTTTAAACTGTTCCTGATCGGCCATCATTTGCTCCACCATCAGCGTTGCCGTATCCGTGGCATCCCTCAGCCTTATAAGCTGAGCAGCACACGCGCTCGCGTTTTTGTCAGCGACCTTTTGTAACGTGCTTTTTGTCAATTTTTCTTTGTATGTTTTTCTTGCCTCGGTCCATCGCTCCTTTGATGCATGACCTTTGAGCGTATTGAACGAAACGCAGTGTTTATCGGCCAATTTGCGGTATGATATGTCCGTTGTTGCGTATTCCGATTTGATTTTCATCCAATTTATTTCAGCCATAACACACCCCTCACCACAATTCTATAATAAGGCGTTTGTGGTGTTCTCCCCCTCGCTGTTTTTAAGCAAACGAAAAGACCCCTGCTTTGAGAGGCCCCTTCGGGATGTGATAACGCCAGGGAGAGTATCCACGGCTGGCATCTATAATCTATCATGCCGGCCGCTTTCATTCTCCCCTACACTTTCGGTTTCTTCTTGGACATTTTGCCGACATATTTTATCCAGATCGATTTTCCGATGCGTGCTATTACTTCTCCCTCCGTCAGCGGCTTCGGGTTCTCTTGTTCTTGCTGTTCTGCCGCGAATGTCGTTCCCATGTGTAGCAACCTATTAATCGCATCGCTTGGCGTATGCCCGTCCCATTTGGGTGCATTATAAAGAATCGGCACTGAGAAATATCTCCAATACGGCTCAATATCATAGTGATATGTCGCTTGTCCGTTTGGGGTTTCAATACCGACGATAAACATTCCGTCATACATCGTTCCGTCGTGATGTGCCCTTGACTTCCACGCAATATGTGGATTAGCATTGCATATCACCGAAAACAGTATTGCGCGATGGGCGTATAATTCATTAAACGTGTGATACCCGTCGGATATTTCGCCTATCGGCCTGCTTTCTCGTTCCTGCTGGGCGCGGAGGGCGGATTCGGCTGTTGGATTATTAAGCCCCAACGCCGCATATCCGGCAAAGTGCGGTATTTTATCTCCGGGTAAATATGTCATATCGAGGACATATGTTATCTCTCGCACTATGCTATCTCCCGTAAAGTCGAGTGTTTCAGGGTTCCATTCTTCCAGTATGACCGTATCGCCCACGGCATATGGCCTGTCCCATTTGCGGATTTCAAACGGCTTCAATCCGTCCTTGACCGCCTTGAAATATTCCGGCCAGCATTTCAATCTGTGTTCCATTGGATGCTGTATCGCTCGTTCCGTATTCATTCCGCCGTGACCTCCTTCCCGAGCGTTTTAATATAATGCAGTTTGAGTTCGCGGCGTTTCTTATGCCCGCAATCAACGCATAGCGCTTTGTAACTTCCGATTGAAATTGAAGATGTATAGTCCTCAATCACCGTGTCAGTTTTACCGCATTCGGAGCATGCCCCATATTCGGCTTCGGTTGTGGAATATTCGACCGTTACGATTCGTTGCGCATAAAACTCTTTTTCGCAGTTTCCGCATGTTTGAAGCCCTAAATCTTCTTCGCCAGATTCGACTTCCCAGCTGTCTATATCTTCATATCCGCAGTACGGACAGACGATATTGCGAGTATATTCGTGGTCGATTTTCGCCATATCACTGCCCCTCCTTCATCATCCGCTCAAACTCTTTTTCCGCTTTCGTTATATCATTCATGTCGTTTTACCGTCCATCCCTGGCATTGCCCCCATTCCGGCATGAGCGTCGGTTATTTCTTTCGCCGTTTCATATGTCTTTTCGAAGATCTCTGCCTTGCATGGATATATCTCGCCAGCTACACCTTTGATAATGTAATCGCCCTCCTCACAACGCATTCGCCCTTCCGGTGTTTGAATCATGAGATTGATTTTAATAGGATCAAATATTCCTACAGCGCCCATAAAAAACATGATCCCGTCGTTAAGTTTACGTTCTGCCCATCTCGGCATTTCATCATACCCGAGCCTAAATGCCTCAACCACAATCGGTTTTTTTCTGTATTTTGCCATCGCTCAAACCTCCTCCCCTCTGTACCATCCCTGGCACTTTTCTTTCGGGTAATACCACTCTCCCATGATCTCTACTCTCGGCAGCCCGTCAGCCACCACTTTTTTAAACGCATTATTTCCGTCATTTGTGTACGGATATAAAAACTCTCTGCGGAATACACTTTCCGCCAAATACCTGTCTGTAGGTACATAAATCCCGCTACTCTTGCTCATTGATTGCCTCCTCTCACACGATGATCATAATCGCTGTACTCGACCACCTCGCACATCTCTAAGAGCCGGCTTAGCGTGTGCAATCCATATCCGTGCTTTACTCCGTTTTTTATCTCGCCATCCGCAATCTCGTCCGCAGTCATGTTTGTCGTGATAATCAGCTTCTTTTCTCTCTCGTATGCCTGATCCACAAAATCCGCCATCAACGACCGGCTTGTCTCCGTGCCCGATTCTTTGCCGATGTCGTTGATTACGATAACCCGCGCCTCGAAAATGTTATCAATCGCGTCCTCTACATGCCCGTATGAATCATACAGTCTCGTCTGCAGACGTTTCGCGCTTGACACATACGCCAAGTCTCCGCGCTTTGCGAGCTCGTTGACGATCGCTGCAGCGAGATGGTTTTTACCTATCCCGATTGGACCTGCCAGCATTATCCCCTTGTTGCTTTTACCCTGAGCAAACCGGAGACAAGCATCATACGCTTCTTTGTTGTTTTTGTTGACTCGGAAATTGTCAAACGTTGATCCGGAGAACTTCTCACCGAGCCGGCTCTTCGCTGCGTCGATGTAAAACCGATCAGCCATCTCTCGAATCATTTTTTCCTTTTCAGCATCGCGCTGAGCTTTGACCCGCTCGTATCCAATCGCGCTGATTCTCTCTGCAAGCCTTTTCTCTGCGATCTCTAAATTTTTAGCCATCAAACCGCTTACCTGTATTTCCATCATGACCTCCCAAACCGATATTCTGCCGGCAGCTCTTTGCGAGGAGCCTTGCCTTTTTTCGCCTGTTCCTCTTTCAACCTGTCAACCACCCAGGACAAAATCGCACGGTAATCGCTTTTGTATGATTTACCCTTCGCGACCTTGTAATTATCGAGAATCTCAATCATGCGTTTTGTGCTAGGTTCTCCAAAGCGATCAATGAGTGACATGTATTCGTCATTGGTCATTGAAACGGCCTCGGCATATTTTTGTTTAAGGGGGGATATAGGGGGGTTATTATCTTTCTTATCCTTCTTACCTTCTTTACTTTCTTTAGTTGTGGTTATCTGTTGGTTATCTGTTGGTTGTTTGTTGGTTCTTCGTTTGTTGCTTTGCTGGTTGTTTTGCTGGTTATCCTCCATAGCCATATCTTGATAATAACCGTATTTAACTATGGTTATCAGCGTAAACCTGTTGGTTGTCTTGGTGGTTATTTCGTTGGTTGAAATTAGCTTATTTATAGCACTGCGCACCTGCTGTACTGTCAACCCTGTTTCTTCCGCCAGTTTTTGCCTTGACGTTATAAGCTGTCCGCGCTTAATCTCCACACCCTGCCACCGCTTGTCCGCATAGTTAGCAGATAGCAACAGATACATCCATAGCCGGGACACAGGCACATCCTGATACCATTCCCATTTTAATACCGATCTGTGCAGCTTAATGTAACCGCTATCCATGCCATTATCACTCCTTGATATATTCGATCCCATTTGCCATATCTACCGGCTTTTGCTTGAGATATCCAAGGATTGCGTCCTTCGCCTCTTCCCATCCCCAGCACACGGCCGTTTTATATCCCTGCTCTGTGAGCCTCCTAAGCCATTCTTTCTGCGCTGGTGACGGTTTATTCTTACCGTACTTCATCTCGATATAAAGCCCGTGATACGGCCCCCTCGCCACAGGCAGGCATAGATCCGGAACGCCTGCCTTGACTCCAGTCATTTTGAGTCTGATCGCCGTTACCTTGTGACGATGCCCTCCATTTGGGATATGGTACAGGCTTTTTAGTTCTGGATATTTGCATGTTTGCAGCTTCGCCCAATCCATCAGGTATTTTTGCTCAAGCTCTTCGCCCGTCATGATTCGACGATCTCCATTAACTCTTTGATCGCCTTGGACATCTCTCTGGACGTCCAATCCTCGCAGTCATCATCTACCTCAATGCACGCCTGCTCACAAAGATATCGATAATATTCAACCTGTCTTTCCGTCGCCATATCACACCTCACAAGATTTTCGGGGCGTCCGGCTCGCCCCGTGCACAATAATTCAGAAAGCCCCAATGTAGGGAATACCTTTCTTTTAATATTTTTTGCCGGATAAGCTTTAGTCAAATTACCGGCACAAAGCCCTCCTAGAACGGCATCTGCTCGTCGTCAAGCGGTTCAAAATCACCGTCATACTCATCCATGCCTATATTATCCACCTCTGCCTGCCTCGAGCTCTCCTGTCCTTTTGGCGTCAAAAACTCCACATTTTCAGCGTGCAGCTCCGTAACATAGCGCTTATTGCCGTCTCGGTCCTCATAATCGCGTATCTGTATCATACCCTCAGCCAGCGCCTTGCGCCCTTTCGCCAAATACTTCGCGCAGTTATCAGCCAGGCCTCGCCATGTCACCACGGGAATGAAATCCGTCTTGTCCTCTTTCGTCCTGGGCCTCTTGACAGCAAGCGTGAACGTACACACAGATATGCCTCTCGCCGTCGTCCTAAGCTCCGGATCCCTTGTTAAATTGCCTGTTATAATCGCTCTATTCATTTGTTCGCCTCCTCAAAATCCTTGCTCACCTTCCTCATCAGCTTATCGAGTGATGGCATTTCCGGCTCAAGACCAAGAGCATATTCCATCTGTTCAATCTGCTTAAACGCTTTGATCAGATTCTTAACCTCACCCTGGCACATACGCAGCGCGTCGATGATTTCATCGTATATATCTCCGGCTCCCGTCTCTCCACTAAGTTCCGCAATATCATAATTGATCGCTGCGCGTAGCACATATGCAATATACCGAGGCGTAGCCTGCTCTGCTAAATAATCCCCTTTTCTGACTCTGTGATCCTTCATTCGTCCTCACCATCCTTTATAAATGCCGCGATGGTGGATGGCTGTGCTTTCGGTTTTCTGACCAAATCCAGCTCCTCCAGGTCAGGAGAAAAAAGGCGTAGTTTATTCGCATAATATTCTTTATCGCGCTGTATATCGCCATATTCCGTCAAGTCTGCTCGATCGCTTTTAAGCATCATCGCCTCATATGCAATCACCTCGTTTAGCATCTTTCTGTAATATCCGCTCTTTTGTGCCATGTTCAAATATCCCCACTTTCGTTTGTTTTGTTTGCAACGCAGTCCTCTATCGAGCATTCGTCAGCATGGCAGCAGTTAAAATCGCTGCACTTTATTTTGATTTTCGTACTCACACATTTTCTCGTGCATAGCATACAGATATCATCTGCCTCCTGTATCTCCTGGCGTACATCATCACAGATCGGTTTCATCATTTCGCCTCCTCAATCCTAGCCTCGTATCCATACCTCCGCCGGCCGCAGCACTCGCACGTGATCTTGACGTTCTTGCCTATGCTCCGGAGTGTGATCTTAACGGATCCGTGTCTTAGCTGCCTTATCCATTCTGCGCATGGCCGACATAACATCCTTGTTCCCATCGCTTGTCTCCTCATAGCAGTACTTAAGCCATCCGGCATGAGGACAGACTCTCTCATAGTCCGGATTCTCGCAGTACAAACTAATGTGTTGATTTTTCTCTTCGGGTGACTGGAATTTGTGCATACAGATCGTATGCCCGAGATTACCCTCGCAACTGATTGATTGCCGCGCGTCGTGGATAAAGAACGGGCATACGACCGTGACGTTAGATGTTACGTTGCTCAACGCAATCACCCCTTACTCCGCATACTTACTATCTTCTTTGCCTTGACGCCACACTGATCTACAGTGTTCATGCGCAAGCTGCATCTGCCTATACCGCTGATACGCCCAGTTATATAGATCGCTCTTGCTAACATGCTTTATATCAGCAATCTTGCGCGCATTAGAGGCTATCTCCACCCAGCGCTGAGCGATGTACCAGCATTGTTTTGTGAGCCTATATGCTGTCTCGTAGTCCTCAGACTTGAGCATCAAATACGCTGTCGCAACAGTCTGATACTGTTCGCTATCCTCGGGCAGCAGCTCATCAAACTGACTTTCGCACATCATATACCTCCAGATTCTCATGGACATGCATCAGTTTGTACTCGCTTGCTGGGCCTGCGTTTGCCATGATATAGTCAGTGGCCTTTTTGAGCGATAAATGATTTTCTCTCGCTTTGAGCTCGTAAATATAGTCAACATCGTCTGCGATTTTTTTCTCAATTCTCTGCTCGATTTCGCAATCCTCATAATTAGCCTCAATAAGATAGAGATCAAAGTTCGGTGCAGAAAAATCGATTCGGCATGTATCCGTTGCGTACATCATGCTTTTGTCATTGATCTGCACCTTATATCCGCAATTCGGCACATCGTGGTAGAGCTGAAAAGCCTCGACGATACAAAACGAATATTTATAGGTCTTATTAAGCGTAAGCACATCGACGTTCCCCTTACTAACTCCACACTCAACCAGCGGTTTTACAAGCCATTCGCAGCACCCAAAACGCAGCGCAGGGCGTTCGTTTGCCATCCTACGGACCGTTGAACGTTTGAAATGATCTCCGTGGATATGTGTTAGTAAAACGATCCGCAAGTCTTTAATATGATTCTTTAAGCTCTTGTAGGAAACACCGCAATCAATGAGTATCGCATCCTCTATAATCACGGCATTTCCTTTCGAGCCGGATGCAATGATCCTATATTTCATCTAGCGTAACCTTGCCTTTTGATTTGCCCAATGCCTTTATATCGTTTTGCCGTTCATCCAGATCAGTGCCGGTTGTGTTGATAACCTCTGCGTCAATAGGCTCACCCTCAACGTTCATACCCCCTAGTTCATCAGCAAATGCCTCCCTGAGAGCTCTTACCTTTGCTACCTTTTCAACCATCGTAGCGCCCTTTTTATCCCAATTTGTATTGAGGCGTCCGTCTTTCTTTCTGCCGGCAACTTCGTCAAACGCGACACTCATGTATTCAGGATATGTCCGGTCTTTACGGTATACTCTCGCCCATCCACCGACAAGCTCCTCGCCAGGTAATACCAAACATCCTGGCCGTTCGATTATCTTGCCTTCTTTATCCAGCACTATGACACCTGTTTCCTTGCCGTCATATTGCGGATGCAGTATTGCACGTTTGATAAACACTTCCTTGGCGACAACGATCTGAGCCGGTTCATTACCGTACTTAATGCAATATGCCTCTTTTAAGAAAGGATTCAGTTGCCTTGCTTTGCAAAGCTCAGTGAAAAATTTAAATTCCTGGACCGTTATTTTTGAATCTGTGCCGACGATGTACTTCTGAACAATACTCGGCGTAAGCAGGATCTTGCAGTTGTCGACTGCAAACTCCACGGCCAGCTCTTTGCTTTCCTTGACTGTTTCATTCATATTTGTATCCTCCTTCGATCAGAAAGCTTTTCAGCGCCTTAAGCTTTGACAGCGGCGCGGTCACGCTAAACTCAAGCGTGAGCACCGGATCCTCTTCCTCTATATCACATGTCTGCTCGACAGGTGCCGTTTCCATGACGATCTGCTCGACTTTCTCGGCAGCCTCGGTCTGCTGCGCTTTGACCTGTTCGCGCGCTGTACGCTCTTCTTGCTCTTGCATCATCGCGTTATGACGCTCTGCAATCGTTGTAATCGCCTGTGATGCGTTCAGCGTTTTTTTATACTCGACCATGATCTCGTCCTTGTTGGCCTGTGTCTCGATCATCGCGATATCACTCTCGACTTGATTGATAAACGTTTTCGACTGATCCTTGAGCGACTTCATGCTGGCCGATAAATTGATCTTTATGCCGGCGCGCTCAATATTGAGAAAATCAATATTTTTGCTGATTGCATATTCATTGAAAAACTGCACCAGCTCGATCTCTTTTTCTTTTTTAAGGCCGTACTCAACCTCGTTGATCTTCGCAACCAAAACCTCGTCGGCAGATTTAAACTTCTCGCTGATATATTTTTTATATGCCTCCTCGAACTTGTTATACGGTGCAGCAATCGCGTTTTTAACCTCTTTACGCTTTTCCTCAAGCTCTGCAAACTCTTTCCTAATTTCAGCACGGACCTTTTTTGCATCCTTCACCGTATCCTCAGTCACGGCCAGCGCTTTTACGTATTTGACCTTTTCATCGATCTCATCACTGAGTGTCTTTAGCCGTTCCTCGATAATCGGGAGCTGTTTGATAATGATGAGCTGTTTGTTTTCGCTCATAGTGCCTCTCCTCTCTTTGATAATCTCCAACATGTAACTCGGCGCCCTGTTATCGGATCATAGACCACGCCGGCCTCCGTTAAATATCCATCCTGCACAAGCTCTGTGATTCTCGGCCTGACAGCGTTCATATCTGCAAACCCGAGCTTTCCGGCGATCTCTCTCGCCGTCATATCGCCCTCCCATGCACCGAGGATCATCATCTGTCTAGTGCGCTTGTCCGTCTTTTCGTGACTTTCTCGCCTCGTGACCTCTGTCAGCATTGCTTTTTCACATCCTTTCCGGTATAATGTGCGTGTAAGTATTTTTCAGCGCTCTCGGGCGCTATTTTTTTGTCAGCACCTTGTCGAGCAATTCGCGTCCGCAGCGTTCGCAAATCGACTCTCCCCTGACCGATAGCAAATTCTCTTTTGTTCCGCAGATTTTACATTTAGGCTTCAAGGCTTTGATCACGAAAGTTTCTGCGTCGGGATGATAGATTTCAACGTCTGCGTTTTCAAACTGATACTCGTTCCCGTACTCTTTCCGCATTGCGACTGGAAAAACGATCTGTCCTTTGCTCGTCGCTCTGCCTTTAACGGACTCACCTAAATTTTTCATACTGTTTTCTCCTTTGTGGTTTGTTATTGATGTGCTCCATGATTCCAATGCCGGCCACGGTAACCGTCAGGCCGACGGATCCAAAGATTAGCCAATAAAGCGCTGTAGATAAAGCGTACATTTTTACGACATCCTCCTTTCCCCGTATTTAACAATCTCTAAAACTTCACTATCGGAAAAATGCAACTCGCGCGCCAATATCCTTAAATACCCAAGCGTTATTACACTAGGGTTTTTTCGCCAATTATGAATGGTAGGACGACTAACATTGATTTTTTTTGCAAGAGCCGTGATACTGATATCCTCGGCATCGATGCTTCCACCCATTGCCCGTAAAAAGGCTTTGTCACGCTTGTCCTTGAATTTTTTAGCCATGATCCACCGCCCGTTTCATATAGGTTTACGTTCTGTGTACTTTTATGAGAAAAAAATTTCTTCAACCGTTTTCCCATAAAAATGCGCAAGAGAAATCTTTATTTCGTCTCTCGGTATTCTTAGGCCGTTTTCATAGTTAGATAGTGCTGATGGTGTGATGTTTACTGCTCTTGACACTTCAATGCGTGGTCTTTTGCCACGTAGTTCCAATAATTTCTGACCAATAATAGATGCGTCCGGCATGGTAAAAGCCTCCTAAAAAATTTACGATGTGTGTACATTCATAATATACCATCGCGACTCTATCATGTCAACACATATTGTAAACATTTTTCTTGCATAATAACACATTCTGTGTTATTATTATTCTCGAGGTGTTGTATGTTGAAATTTCCAGATATATTAAGAGATTTAAGAATCTCAAATAACTTAACCCAACAGGAATTAGCGTCGAAGTTAAAGATATCGAAAAGCACCGTGAGCATGTATGAAAACGGGAAAAGGGAGCCGGATATCGAAACGTTTGAAATAATTGCCGATTTTTTTAATGTCGATATAAATTATCTAACCGGCAATGTACCTGTTATGCCTACATACGATATTAAAAAACGGCGTATTGAATTAGACCTATCAATCGAAGATATGGGAAAGGCTGTGGGAGTAAGCAAATCAACAATACAAAGATGGGAAACCGGAGATTTTGCTTCTATGAAACGGGATCAAATACCCTTGCTTGCAAACGTTCTGGAAATCACAGCCGAGGAACTAACAGGCTGGACAGCACGTCCCCGTACAAAGGATGAGTTAGAAATGCTAAATATATATCTTCGTGCAAAAAAAAGCGATAAAGTCGCCGTCAAGGCTTTAGTAAAAGCAATCGACAAGCTTTTAAAAATAGACGAACAAGGCGATGCCGATTAGCATTAGCATATCTATAAGATGTTATGAAATGTGTTGTGAACTTCATGGCGCCTCCTCAAACTATAGAACGTATATTCTCATTATAGATAGTGTATGTACGTTTTTTGGGACAACATGGTTGTATATGGATGATCTATCCATATACAACCATGTCATGACAATACATTAATTTCAATTTTAGGTGATATTATGGCAAAATCAAAAAGGTTACCAAGCGGGAGACGGCGCCTTGCGTGATATTGAGTCTTTTTGCGATATCCTCTTGGGAAAAGTTCATTAGCGTCCGCTTTCTTTTAATAGCCGTCATCGTACTGCTCCTTTGCGTATCGCATTTATTAATGGTGTTGCTATTAATTTACCACATGTATCCGTACACGTCAATAGCATTTCTATTAATCTATAAATATTTATTGCATATTATTAGCCAAACTATTATTATGGATATAAGAGGTAACTATGAATAGAATTAGGGAACTAAGAATTTACAATGGTTTATCGCAGGACGCCCTTGCGAAAATATTAAATGTGCATCAAACGGCCGTGAGCCAATGGGAAAAAGGCCGCACAACGCCGGATATCGAAGTGCTGCCAAAGATAGCTCAGCATTTTAATGTGAGTGTTGACTATTTGCTTGGAATAGAAACTTCTAATAGTACTCATTTAAACAAAGGAGTTAAAATACCCGTCCTAGGTCATATTGCTGCTGGCATCCCGATCGATGCTATTGAGGATATTCTTAACTATGAGGAAATCTCTGCCGAGTGGACAAAAGGCGGATCCGAGTTTTTTGGATTCAAGGTAAAAGGCTCCAGCATGGAGCCTCGCATCCAAGAGGGCGATGTTGTCATTGTGCGCAAGCAGCCGGACGTGGAAAGTGGAGATATTGCAGCCGTAATTATTAACGGTGAAAATGCAACGGTTAAAAAAGTAATAAAGCATGATGATGCCTTGTTCCTAGTTTCGATCAATCCGGCTTATACGCCGATGTACTATACAGCAAAGGAAATTAAATCGTTACCGGTGCAGATCCTCGGCAAAGTTGTGGAGCTGAGGGGGAAGTTTTAAACATAAAAAGGGGGAATGGCTTTATGGAAGAGAAAATCATTGACAGGGCTAACCCGTCTCTTGTTTTTATTTCTGTTTTTGTCGGGATGATCATTTTTGCTGTCACGTATATTTTGGTGTTTTTGTTGTCCTCTTTGATAGCATATCTTGTAATCCAAGTGGGAATACTACGCTTTCTATTAAGCTTTATTACTGGCGGATATGTAGACTATCCGATTTGCTTAATAAGCGCCATTTTATCATATGCTCTTATAGTTTTCTTGCTAGAAAAAATTAATAATGGTGACCCAAGATCGGAAAAGATGTCGCTTCGTATCTTAGGAATAGCAATCGTTTTGATTCATGTTGTCTTTTTAGTTTTAAATATTATTTATGGTAATTTTATAGGATCAAACATCGCACAATTAATTGTTGGACTGGTTTTAATATACAAGTCCACAAAACTCTAGGATCGACTATGCCTAAAGCAAAAATGCTCCCGTCCGGAAACTGGCGTGTCCAAGTGTTTATCGGGTATAAAATCAACGATTCCGGAAAAAAAACAAAATGCTATAAGTCCTTCACTCATCCGTCTAAAACAGAGGCCGAGTATCTTGCCGTGCAATACAAACGAGAGAATGACGATATTGCAACCGTATATGATATCACCGTCCGAGAAGCTATGAATAATTACGTGAAATCCAGAACAAACATCCTGTCTCCGACTACAATTCAAGGTTATGAGCAGATCATCCGGAACCATATGAAAAATATTATGGATATCAAGATCAACAAGCTCACACAGCAGCAAATCCAGCAGGCTATTAATGCAGACGCCAAAAATTTATCCGCTAAAACAATAAAAAACGCTCACGGCCTGTTGTCCGCCGTGCTCAAGCTATATCGGCCAAACTTGAGACTGACAACGTCGATGCCAAAAGAAAAAAAGAAGCTCAAGGAACTGCCGTCTCCGCAGAAATTGTTTGACGCTGTAAAAGGAACCAAGATTGAACTTCCTGTTCTGCTGGCCATGTGGCTGTCTTTTTCTATGTCTGAAATCCGAGGAATAAAAAAGAGCGATATAAAAGATGGCGTATTAACACTTAACAGATCGATCGTTGATATTAAAGGAAAACCGATTGAGAAAAATGAAATGAAAGAGTATGAACGCACTCGCAAGCTCGAGATCCCGCCGTACATTATGAGCCTAATAGAGAAATGCGAAGGGGAATATATCACAACACTGACAGGACAAGCAATTTACAAGCGCTGGACGCGCTTGCTTAAAAAAAACGGCATACCTCATATCACATTTCACGACTTGCGCCATGTCAACGCATCCGTCATGCACCTGCTCGACATACCGGATAAGTATGCTATGGAACGCGGCGGATGGAAAACAGACAAAACGATGAAGGCTGTTTATCAAAATGTTTTCTCTGACGAACGGATAAATGTTGATAAAAAAATAAACGAATATTTTGAAGGTTTTATACAAAATGAAGATACCGTATCACACGAAATATCACACGAATAAAAAATGTGCCCTATTATAGGCACATTTTTGGTGGAGGCGAGGGGAGTCGAACCCCTGTCCGAAAATCCCAGTTTTGGATCTTCTCCGGGTGCAGCACAGGTATTGAGATTTCCCGTTTGGCACGCCCCATGTGCAGGCTATGCCGCGCAGTAGCTTTATAACCCCTTCCTTTGCTCAAAGCTTTGCAAAGGCGGTTCCCCTAAAAAATGATGCCTTGGCCCGGTGCTTAGGGAGACACCGGCAAGACATTACACTGCCTTAAGCAGCGTAAGCTAGTTCAGTTTTATCTGCAACTAAATTTAAGTTCCGGCTTTTTTACGCAGCTTCCGGGACTGCGACCCGCTTATCCAATTCCGGCAACCCCCGTCGAAAGCCATATACGCCCCCATGACCACCCCGGTGAAATTATCCAAGTAACGTCACCGGTAATCCAAGGTTACCTCGCCATCTTTGTGGCTATCTCTTTTTTCCTCTGTGCGTCACGTTCCATAATATCTTGACGCTTATCATATAGTTTTTTGCCCCTTGCGGCCCCGATCTCTATTTTAACTATTCCCCTTTTTAAGTATACCGCGAGAGGCACCAACGTAAACCCTTTTTGAGCAACAAACGACATCAGTTTTATGATTTCCCTCTTATGCAGTAGCAGTTTTCTAACCCTCAACGGATCCTGACTCCATACGCTGCCTTTCTCATAGGGACTGATGTGCATATTATGAATAAAAGCTTCGTTATCTTTTATCCGCACAAAAGCGTCTTTTATGTTGGCTTTTCCACTCCTGATCGATTTTACTTCACTACCCACAAGTACGATGCCGGCTTCATAAGTATCCTCTATAAAATATTCATGCCGGGCTTTTTTGTTTCTTATTAATATTTTTACCGTTTCACTCACAATACATACTCCCGGACATGATTATTCTATGCCGGCTCAAATTCAATGCGCGGTGGGTAAACGCTGACACCGGCTACGCGCACCCGAACCTCATCACCAAGGCTTATCTTACGCCCTTTGCGTTCTCCGATTACACAATATAATTTTTCATCGCATATATAGTAATCGTCCTGTAGGGATGATAATGGTAGCACACCCTCAACCGTGTTGTCAAGCTCAACAAATATAACACTTTTTAAAACGCCGCTGACAATTCCATCGTATTCTTTGCCCTCTTTTCCAAGCATATATTCTGCTTTTTTCATGTCATCTACCATGCGTTCCGCATCCATCGCGGCTCTTTCCCTAATGCTGGATTGCCGCGCTATCTCATCAACTTTTTCCTCAAGCATATTTAAATGCTTAAGCGTAAGCCGTCCACCCAGATCAGCTTTTATAATTCGGTGCACGACAAGATCTGGATACCGTCTGATTGGCGAAGTAAAATGGCAATAATATTGAAAACTTAAGCCGAAATGCCCCTTGCATTCTGGAGAATACTCCGCTTTTTTTAGCGATCTTAACATGATCTGACTTACGATGTTTTCGTGCGGAGTATCTTTTATTTCTTTCAATATGTTTTGCAGTACTTTTGGATGTATATGGCTAACCTTGCCCTTTATCTTTCCAAAGTTCGCATAAAACACCGCAAACGCTTTTATTTTTTCATCGTCCGGCTGATCATGCACCCGGTAGATAAACGGTATCTCCCGCCAAAAATATTCTTCTGCTACAGTCATGTTGGCTACCAGCATAAACTCCTCAATCAGCTTTTCTGCTTCGCCCCTATCTTTTGGCCTGACATCAATGACCCGGCCATGCTCATCAAATTTAAACGCCGTTTCTTCCAGTTCAAAATCGATACTGCCTTTTTCCTTACGTATTCCTCTAAGCAGTTTTGCTAGATTTTTCATTTCCATCAATTCTGCCAAGATATCGCTATACTTTTCTAACAGCTGCCTGTCTTTGCCATCAAAAATCGCGTTGACATCCGTATAGGTCATCCTATGCCTTGATTGAATCACACTCTTTACCAATCTGGAATTCTGAACTTTGCCATATTCGTCTATGGTCAAAATACAGGATAGTGCAAGCCTCTCTTCCCCTTTAGCCAGCGAACATATCCCGTTTGATAAAGACTTAGGCAGCATAGGGATCACCATATCGGCAAGATAAATACTAGTGCCCCGCTTGAATGCCTCTTTGTCAAGTGCCGAGTCTTCCTTTACATAATGTGATACATCGGCAATATGAACGCCCAGCTCATAACCGCTTTCAAGTTTTTTAATGGACACTGCATCATCTAGGTCCTTCGCATCCTCCCCGTCTATTGTAAATATCTTTTCGTTCCGAAAATCTTCTCTGTTTTTGAAAACGATCTTTGTCTGCGATACAACAGCAGCCTCTTTTTCGGCATCATCCGGGAATGCTTCGGGCAGATGTAACCGTTTAATCAAACTCTTTACTTCAACATCGCTGATACCGGCAATCCCCAAGATCTCGGTAACGGTTCCCTCTGCGCAATTTTGTCCTTCCGCACGTTTTTTCAAAGCAACGATTACTTTTTGCCCATCTTTTGCTCCACCAGCGCATTCCCGGGGAATAAATATGTCGTCAAGCCGTTCATCGTCGGGTATGACAAATCTCGCCTTCATTGTACCGATAATCATCTTCTGATCGTTCTCTAAGATACGAACCACTTCGCCTTCCCTTTTTCTGTCGCTTTCTGCGGAAGATAACAGCCGGACAACGACTAGGTCCTGATGCATCGCACCTTTCTTTTTATCCGCCGGAATAAAGATATCTCCGTCTTCGTCCGGTAAAAAGGCAAAGCCCTGACGCTTGACGTCCAGTCTACCTGTATAAAAGCCATATTTTCCAGGCAAATACAGCTTTCCTTTTTTTGAAGTAAGTATTTTCCCTTGATTTACAAGCTCTTTTACGGCATTTCGCATCTCGATCGCGTTTTCAGCCAGTTTCATTTCGTCAATTAAATCGTTGTAATCAATTTTTTTATTATAAAATGACAGCGCCTTTAATATGGTATCCTTTAAATCCATTGCATCTCCTGATTCCGCCCCAAAAACTCCGGAGCACTATTCCGGAAAAAAATAACGCCTTCCCCTTAAAAAATCTGGAAAGGCGTAACAGCGCTTCTTTACTTTGCAGCTTTCTAACTAATCTGCAGCCGATGTGCTATCCGCATTTACCGGCCTATATCAGTATCCGTCTGGACCGCGGCAGTTATATCCACATTAGCCGTGCTATCCGGAACCTGCAAAGGCTCTGGTGTTGCTGATGCTTCAACTGCGGGCGTCGTGGGCTCTGTACCACTCGGCATTATATAGACCTGAATAAAAACAAGCGCAACCGCCAATACCATGATACCAACAGCAGAAACCTTAGTCAGCTTTTTTAACGTACCCTCGTAGCCTTTCGCTTTACTTTTTCCAAGAAAAGATTCCGCTCCCCCGGCAATGTCTCCCGAAAGCCCGGCACTCTTGCCCGATTGCAGCAATACAACAGCCACCATAAACAGAGAAAATAAGCAAAGCAAAATTTCAATGACAAGTACTAAAGCGTCCATATGACCTCCTAAAAACCTACAGCAGAGGTATTTTAACATGTGATGCAGTAAAAAGCAAGAAAAATATCTGGACCAACCTTTTAAAAAATAATGATGCCGCTGTGCTTATTTAACAAAGGTAAAAATTATTTATCTTAAAACAAAATCGGATAGCTATGCAAGAATGAGTTTCAAAACGAATAGCAGTATGATGCCCGGTATCCCAAAATATCCCGCTACCACCGTGCTTAAAGGGTTTATCGCAATTGTCACAGAAAATAAACCGCCGATAAAGTTGATGAGCAAAAGAATTATACCGCCAAGAAATCCGCTGAGTACAAGTTTCAATATGATCTTTAAGGGGGCGAGAAGAAACCAGCCTGTGAAGTATAACAATACGAGACCGAGCGCGAAGAATAGTATTACCTGGAAGTCTATCCCCAGCCCCATACAAACGCCCCCTAAAACACCACCCCAAAAAGCCCTGACCCTTCGGGGAGCCCTTTAAAAAAACAGCACAGTATTAATAAATACTATGCCTGAAAACTTTATTCTATAACCATTGTGCTATTCAATACCTAAAATGTCTTCTTCCCTTAAAACCATTGCTCCTTCGTTCCACATGCAGGCAATATGCCAGGCACTTTCCCCGAAATCAGTAATAACCGTTTCCTGCTGTCCGTCAACGGCTTTGCAGCAAAGGCTTTCCCCTTCAATATCACGGGTATAGTACATGCCTGACCGGTTGACGTTAAAGCCTTTGCATGGATATGATATAACCGTTTCGATTTTTTGAAAATCAAGCTCCGTTTTCCTAATAAACCCGTTCGCGCTATCAATAAAATACACCACATTATCGGTTATATAGAACATATCGACGCTTTGATCGTACAAAACAGAGGGGCTGTCTCCGTTAATATGGGCACTGCAAATATATCCGCTGCTCGTATCCCGGTAATAAATTATATTGCCATATACATTAAGGCAATCGGCGTTTTCTATCGTAGAAAAACCCGTTGACTGACCGTCAAGTGTTGCGCAATCTATGGCCCCGTCTTTGACATAGTACATCAGCGAATCGCTGATTTGAAGTAACGACACTTTTCCCGCTAGGATGCACGCCGGTTCGCGCGTATCCAGCGATGTTTTGTATATGCCGTCTTTTCTGCAGTAAAAAAGATATCCGTCGACAAGGTTCATATATAGACCACCCTTGTCGAGCACAAGGCTGCTTTCCCCGGTTTTAGGATCAGATCGCACCACGCTGCCGTAATCATAAATATCCTGACCGGTGTAGACAAAAATGATATCATCTCCATCCTTTACCGCAAAACCGTAATTGAGTATGTTGCCTGTCGTTGTGCCATTGATAGCCGGTTCAGGTGTGCTATCCATCCCTGTTATGCCCTGCAGCAGAGAACATCCGCATAGCGCTGCTGCGGATGTAATCAGTATAAAAATCATAGCCAGTCTTTTTTTCATTCACTTCCCTTTCCCAATATAGAAAAAACCGGCATTTGCATCCCGCAAATACCGGATAATTTCAAGCTTTTTTCACGCTTTTCCCGCACATCCGAGAACATTTTCGATTTTGTTTTTAACAAGCTCTTTGATAGCCGCTCTTGCGGGTTTTAAATACTGTCTTGGGTCAAAGTGAGACGGATTCTCTGCAAGGTGTTTTCTGACCGTTGCCGTCATAGCCAACCGAAGATCCGAGTCAATGTTGATCTTACAGACCGCGCTATTGGCTGCTCTTCTCAGCATATCCTCAGGAACGCCCTTTGCACCTGGCATGTTTCCGCCGTATTTGTTGATCATATCAACAAAAGCCGGAATGACAGACGATGCGCCGTGAAGAACAATAGGGAATCCAGGTATCCTCTTTGAGACATCTTCAAGTATATCAAATCTCAGCTTAGCCTCGCCCTTAAACTTAAAGGCACCGTGGCTCGTACCAATTGCGATCGCCAAAGAATCAACTCCGGTTTTTTCCACAAATTCCTGAACCTCTTCGGGACGGGTATACGAAGCATCTTCTGAGGATACTTTTATATCATCCTCAACTCCCTCGAGCCGTCCAAGCTCCCCTTCAACAACAACGCCTCTTGCATGCGCGTATTCCACGACTTTTTTTGTCAGCGCAATATTCTCCTCAAACGGAAGATGAGATCCGTCTATCATGACCGATGTAAACCCACCATCAATGCAGTCCTTGCAGGTCTCAAACGAATCGCCGTGATCGAGATGCAGGCAAATGGGAAGACCTGTATCTTCAAGCGCAGCCTCAACCAGCTTTCTTAAATAAATCGGGCTTGCATATTGTCTCGCACCTTTTGAAACCTGAAGGATTAGCGGCGCATTGAGTTCTTTTGCGGCCTCCGTTATTCCCTGTACAATCTCCATGTTGTTTACGTTAAAAGCGCCGATAGCATAACCGCCGTCATACGCTTTTTTAAACATGTCTTTTGTTGTGACTAATGGCATTTTTCTTCCTCCTTATATATAAATATTAATTTTTCGTTTAAATCCTTTCGGTAAAGTATTATATATCATATTGTTGGCTAATAAAAGAGAAAAATTTCTCTAGCACAAACTTTTGTTGATTTTAAAGATGCCAATCCCGCCTTGCGATTGCCATTTGCACCAGGTATACTGTATAATATTTTTGGGGGTGGGCAAATGCTGAGTATCGTTGTCATAGACGCCCAGGGCGGAGGTCTCGGTGCATCCATTGTAAAAAGGCTCTGCGAAAAATATGGTGGCCGGGTTAATATACTTGCGCTTGGCACCAACGTAGTTGCTACGACAGCAATGAAAAAGAGCGGTGCGTCAGACTGCGCAACGGGCGAAAACGCAATCTGTTTTAACGTTAAAAATGCGGATGTTATCATCGGTGGTATAGGCATCATCGCAGCCAGCGGTATGATGGGTGAGATCACTCCGAAAATGGCTCAGGCCATTGCCGAGAGCAGCGCAACAAAAATCCTCATACCGATATCCAAATGCAACATCGTGATTGCGGGAACTGCAGACCTGCCCGCTAAAGATCTAATCGATCGAGCTACCGGCGCGATTGCTTCATTACTATAACCCCATTATTTTGGTCTTTCTAAGTATTGCGTTATCGCAGCTATTTACCGCATCGGCTGTTGGAGCAATCACATAAATCATCACCGTACAATCGTATTCATCAAAATATTTAGCATATATCCTGCCATACAGACTGATAAGCGCAAAATCCTCATCGGGCTTTTGCACCGGCGGACCGTATTGCAGATAGGCTGTTTTATTTTCTCTATAAATATGTGCGGCTCCGTTCGCCGTAATGAACGCGTCAATACGCGTCCACCCACTGCTGCCCGCATAATCAAGGTCCTTTTCGATGCAGCAGTCATTAACAGCAAATACCTGCTCGTTGCATCCAAAATTCTGCATTACAAGCTTAGTATAATCATACCGGACAGCAAGCGTCACTTCTTTAAGATCAATATCACCATCCAAAAATCCAAAGACACCGCTGTTTTTCTTTACAGCATATGCGCCGTAAAACGAAGAATATTTGTCGCTTTGCCTTTGATAAATCAACGACGTCCGTGTGGCCGCGTCAAACGCGCCGAAGTTGTACATGATTGACATATCTGCATTGATTCCCGACCAGCCCGAAAAACCGTCTGCGTTATACGTCATAACAAAAGGATACCATCCGGGAGAGGACGGCATCTCGATTTGAAAGCCGTTTTTTCGCATCACGCTGTGTTTGCTATGCTGCCCCGAATAGATGCTCATCACAAGATAGCTTTGCAGGGCATAGAAAAACCAGAATACGCAAATTGCGCCAGCAGCCAATATTGATAAAATGATACACTTTTTCATAACAAACCCTTTATTTGAGGGCAAGAAAACACCCTTTGCCTTGCTTGCAAATAACATTGCTTAAAAGTATAATAAACCAAAATACGTCTTTCGCAAGGAGAATTTTTTGAGAGAGAATAAAAAAAAGCGCGTTGTCTGCGGGATGTCGGGCGGTGTCGATTCTGCAGTGGCTGCATATCTGCTAAAAAAACAGGGATTCGATGTGATCGGCGTTTTTATGAAAAACTGGCAGGACGACGGTGAGCACTGCAGCGCCGCTGAGGATTACGAAGATGTCAAAAGCATCTGCTCTTCTATTGATATTCCTTATTATACCGTTAATTTCGAAAAAGAATATTATGACAGGGTATTCTCATATTTTCTTGAAGAATATAGGCGCGGGCGCACTCCCAACCCGGATGTGCTCTGTAACTCTGAAATTAAATTTGCCGCATTTCTCGATTACGCAAAACGGCTAGGTGCTCAAAAGCTGGCAACTGGGCATTATGCAAGAACAGGCGGGGCATTTGGCGCGAAGCTATTTAAAGCAGCAGATCTCACAAAAGACCAGACATATTTTTTATGCCTGCTTTCCAAGTCACAAATTGAGAGCGCGATGTTCCCTGTCGGGGATATGCAAAAAAGTGAGGTCAGACAGACCGCTGCCTCCCTTGGTCTTAAGGTGGCACAAAAAAAAGATTCCACTGGAATATGTTTTATCGGAGAACGCAAATTCCGTGAGTTTTTAGCCGGGTTTTTACCTGCCCAGCCGGGCGATATAAAAACGCCTGACGGCCGGATTGTCGGCACCCACCAGGGTGTTATCTATTACACTCTAGGGCAGCGGCGCGGTCTTGGTATAGGCGGTCATGCCAAAGGTTCCGGAGAAAGGTGGTTCGTCGTCGGTAAAGACGTACAAAATAATATTTTGTATGTAGAGCAGGGCGAAACTGATGCGCTATATTCACGGGCGCTTTTTGCAACGGACATGAGCTATATTGATGGCCGTCCTCCCGGCGAATACGAATGCTATGCGAAATTCCGGTACCGGCAGAGCGACCAGCGCGTGCACGTTATACCGCGCAGCGGCGGAGAATACATTGAATTCGCAAAGCGTCAGCGCGCCGTTACGCCGGGACAATATGTCGCGCTGTATCAGGGTGACGAATGCCTGGGCGGCGGTGTAATCGACGAAGTATATTATTAGGAGGATTAAATGGCCTACATCCCTTCTTGCGAAGAAGAAGCGCTGTTTTTAAAGAATTTTGATCCCGGAAAATACCAAAACCCAGCGGTCGCGGCTGATACCGCGCTTTTTGCATTCTATAAAGACGAAATCAAAATCCTGCTGATCAGGCGCGGCGGATACCCGTATAAGGGCCACTGGGCGCTCCCGGGCGGTTTTGTAAATATCGATGAAGACATTAGAACCAGCGCGGCGCGTGAGCTCTTTGAAGAAACAGGAATATCTGACATGTATCTAGAGCAGGCGTTTGTATGGAGCCGCCCAGACAGAGACCCGCGCCAAAGGGTCATTACAGTAAGCTATATCGCACTTGCGGATTTTTCAAAAATCTGCGCCAGGGCAGGAGACGACGCAGCGCAGGCAGAATGGTTCACCCTTTCCGGCTACAACAAGACTGAGGCTAGCGGTACCGTACGCATCCGCTATTTGCTCAGCGGCCCCGAAGCGCTGCAACCGATAGTGGCTTATCCGGCTGGCCGGATACAGGAGATTGCTTGCATTAAAAGCAGCGGACTTGCATTTGACCACGCTGAATCCATTGCGTATTCTTTTGAATGCATGAAGCAACGCATTAAAAACGGTGGTTTTCTCCCATTTGCGTTTGAGGATGAGCATCTGCAATCTTGCGCAAGAAACGCTATCTTAAACTCAGCTTTTGATTAGTCGTCCTTTGTTGCTGTCAGAAAAGGCAGTGCGTTATAAACGAGCGCACATACGCAAACCCCACCGATGCACCAAGCGGGATTGAATTGAACGGACGAAAGCCATCTTGAAGGCAGAATATACGAAAGGCTTGTCAAAATACCAGCCGATGGCAGCTTAATAAGCATCGAGCCAAACATCACGGTCGCAATAGTGATAACGGAAATCATCAGCATCAATACTGTTTGGTTTTTTATTTTGGCAACAAACGCAGCAATACCGCCATATGACAGTGTATATAGGGCAAACATCACGAGCAGCGGTAATATCGTCTCACCCGCTCCGGCCAATCCGAAAGCGGCAAGTGGAACCGCCAAAACAGGGAATATGTAGATGGCATCCGCGATGCATACGGATAGACGGTAACGTTCCATAGAAAAAGCCCGCGATTTTAGCCTAGCTGAAAAATCCACGCTCCTTTTAGACATTGCCAGGCCCGACAGCATAAAAAAACAAACCAGCGCTGCCAGAAGATATAACGAAGAGTATGCGGCATCTAGCAGCGGGGTAACTTCATCCGCTTCCCTCATAGCGTTCTGCCTGACAATTGACAATATCGGCTCATCCGTTCCCTTGCCGGTATCCTCAAACACCATTTCGTAAAGGATGCTGCCACCAAGCGCCCGAGCCTCGTTTGCACTGCGGCAATTCAGCCAAAGCCGTAACGCCTCTCCCCCTATGCTTTCCGATATTACGCCGGCAGCCGTGCTGTACGGTGATTTTAAAAGCTTGAGCGTTCCCTCAAAATCTCCTTGCCTGATGGATTTCTCAAACCCTTTTTTTATGATAAAAACACCTTCCAGCTTGCCTGTCTTAAGATTCGCAGTCAACGTATTTTCATCTTCCTGAATAACCCATACCACTTTCAGCGCCTGCACATTTTTAAGCAGCAGTTTTGAAAATGCCGTATTATCCTCGTCAATCCACCCGATGGGTATGGGTGCATCCGGGATAATGAGGCCGATAAACGGTGATAACGCTACAATAAGCGCCAGTGCAAAAAAAACGATGCCATATGCACTTGTGCAAAGCGTTTTTAACCTATATGTAATTGTACGGCCAAACAAACTCAAGTTGTTCTCCTTTGAAAACGTATGATACTAAGCGGCAGAAGAATGATAATGTATAGGGCAAGTATGCCTACAAACGAAGCGAAGCCCTCCGCTTTGCCGTCAAACATACCGGATATGCCAAGCCTAAGCGCCGCGGAAAAAGGCGTATAATATGATATATCGCGTATTAGAGAGGGCATGTATGCGGACGGTACCAAAAGTCCACCGAAAAGCGCCAGCACAATAGCCCATATAAACGATATCCTAACCGCGAATGAATCTGTTTTGGAAAGCAGCCCAATAAGCATCATGCCGATGCTGACAAAGCCGCAGAGCAATATGCCGGCTGCCAGCAGAATTAAAACATTGCCCGAAAAAACAGAAACCTCTCCAGTTATCACACACAGCACCAAGGCTAACGTGGTAAACTGAATAAACAACAACGCACTGCCCGCCAGCCATCTCGATACAAAACACGTTGCAGGAGAATAGCCCGACAAAAGCTGTCTGTGTATCAGTCCGGTCTTATAGTCATCGGCAGTCATACGCGCAATGGGCAATGCGCCAAGTGCGATAAACAGCACAATAAAACTCGCAGAGTAATATTCTATCGGCAACGCACCGTCAAGAGGAGAAATTATGCCTGTTCGTTCATATAGATCCGACCTTGAAAGCACGCCGGTAAAGAACGTTCCCGCGGTCTGTTGATACGTCTTGGCGGCGGCATCTGGATCAACCCCGTAATCGATGCTGTCAGAATAAAGGACATTGACAGCGTGCTGTGCATGGCTAACAAGCTCGACCCCTGAACTAAGCGTTTCAAACAGTAGCGCATCTTCGAGAGGCATATTCGGGTTGCCATGATATGTAATAACCGCATCTCCCCCGCTGTAAAGATTTTTCTGCATGTTTTCGGGGATATGAATGTACGCGGCCGCCCCGTCTTCCACCGCACGAATACCTTTTGCCTCGCTTCTAACGATTGTCGTTTTGATTAGACCGCCAAGGGATTCGCTCTCAATAAGCCCTTGCAATATAGACTCGGTAAGCGGATCGTCATCTTCACAATAAACCGCGACACTGAACTTCCCTGCACGCACATCGGCAAAAAAGTATGGCGCTACCGTAATCGAAATTAATAGCACCAGCACGACCGGCGCCGCGACAGCAATGATTATGGCCGTTTTATTCTGCAGCAGCCTTTTTAAATCAACTGCAAATAATTTTCCCATTCGTCACCCTCTACGAAATAATGACATCACTAAAAAGTCTTTGTCTTCAAAGCCCTAAAACGGATGCAAAAAACCGGTACAAGCTAAAACAAGCTGCCCAAAGAATTTAATCCTTTCAGAATATCCTCAAAGCTGCCCCATTCCTTTTCGTATATCCCATTCCAGTCCGGGCTGTCTTTAAGTGTTTTAAGGTCGAGACCCATTCTCACATCCGCATCAAGGATTAAATCAATCGACATCTGCTGTGAATTGGTTTCGCTATTGGTAAGATTTAAGTCAATCGTTACCGAATATTCGTTATTGCTGTCTTTTTTAATATCATATGTTCCGTCAAGCTCTATTTTAGCGCTGACTTGCTTGCTAGAAAGCGGGTCCTTCGATGCTGTGGTAAACGTTCCCTTGATTTTAACGCTGTCTCCATCATAGGTGGTTTGATAAGCCGCTTCCTGAACGGTTTCCCCGCTAACCTTCTCAATTATACTTTTATAACAGGTTTTTTCGCTATATTCAGACATCATTGTAAATTCCGTATCCATATCGTTGTTGTCGATCAAGAAACGAATACCAGTATAGCGCCCCTGTCTTTGATAAACAGACCATGAAAGTTGAATATACGGCAGTTCTTCTAATTCCTGCGAGTTTGTCATTTGATCTAAAGCGTTCATTAAATCTACATCTTTAAGCCCAAAAAATTGCGTGATCTCATTCAAAAAATTCTGTAATTCCTCGCTAAGCTCTCTATCTGCTTTCAATCGTCCGGCAAAGTCTTTTGCCATATTCTTGATTGCATCAGAATTAAGAGTGGTAGTGACCGCGTTCATTTGAACATTTTTATCCTCCATTGGGCTGTAGACATCCTCAATGTCAGTCTTTGTATATTCATCGGGTATAGACATTGCAAACGTTTCGAGCAAACGCATCAACATATCGCTGTCTTCATCCGGCAGAAACGGCAGAAACACCATAACTCTATCTTTTAATGGCATGCTCTTTAATAGATCTTCTTTTTTGGGCAGTTCGATCGGTACACAAGCAGCCTGACCCATTAAATCGAGAACAACGTTGTCTTCGATCAGATATGCTGCCAGCACCTCCATGCCCAGCGCCCTTACTTTAACACCGAGATCGTTCATATCGTACTTTGTATCAAGATCAACAGTAATAGTATCAAACGGCATGTCGCGCTCGGTAAAACTATCCGATCCGATTTTAAGCCTTGACCCTATTTCAAATGGTTCTGCCAAAAGGCGATTGCCTATTTCTTTTTGGACACTGCCCGTCAGGCTAGCCTGGGTCTCCTGCTGCTCGCGAAAAAAATTATATGCAGCCACAACACCGGCATTGCCATTAAGCCCGCGGGCATTCTTTCCCGCGCCAAAAACCACGATAGCGCAAACAATTGCCGCGATTAAAAAAACCGCAGCGACCACAATCCAAATCCATGCCCTGCCTCTTTTCGGACCGGGTGATGCAGAGACAGTCTGCCAGTATTGTTGCTGATGCTGCGCCAAAGGCTCGGGCGGCGGTGAGGCTGGCTGTAGATTCTCATCCCCACTTATATTGTCCCTGCCTTGCATATAGGTATCATTATTCATCCAAATTACCTCCTATTTATTGCGTATAATATCTGACCGCATCAGACAAGCCATGAAACTGCCCGCCTGAAAAATCGATATTTCCATAATATCCGGGTTTGCCGTTTTTTAGTGCAATCATCTCGTCTGCCAGTATCTGCATTTCTTCGATATAATGGCTTGAAAAAATAATCGTCATACCACGGTTTTTCATCTCGCAAAGTATCGTGATGATCTTTTGCCTGTTTGCGATATCCACACCGGCAAGCGGTTCATCTAAAATGAGCAGCGACGGGCGAAGTACAAGCGATGCACCTATGTTCAGTCTTCTTTGCATGCCGCCGGAAAGCTTCGAGACTTTTTTTGTTTCCACATCAGCAAGACCGATTGCTTCAAGCGTATCCTGATATATGTCTTTATTTTTATGCTTCATCCAGTAAAAAAGATTATCTTTAACGGAAAGCTCCTGCATCAGCGCGATTCCCTGTGGAACATATCCGATTTTCTCTCTGGCTCCGGCAGGATTGGCTATCGCATCAATGCTGTCAATCAAGATGGACCCGCTGTCAGGCTTTGATGCCGTTGCGAGTATTTTGAGCAGCGTTGTCTTTCCGGCACCGTTTTCGCCAATGACCGCAAGCGCTCTCCCTTTTTTGACGTGAATGGTTATTTCTTTTAAGTAGTTTGTTTTTCCATACGTTTTGGATAAATTAGAGGCAATTAACAATATATTAACCGTCCTTGTGATTTATACCCTTAGTATACCATGGAAAAAAAGGATAATAAATATTTACCGAGAATCTTTTTATTTACTTTATTCATTATTGATACTTTAAATATGTTTAAGAAATGGAATAGATAAAAAATACTGATTATGCCATGTTTATATAATAATTGCGCTTAAATTGTAAATATCGTATAATATCAAATATTATGACAAAAACTTTTATTTGGGGATGGATATGAAAGAGAGATTGAGCCGGACACAATTGTCTGTAATATCAGGCATCCTTACAATTATCGCTCTGTTTGCAGGTATCATACTACTTGCAATGGTTATGTATGTTTTGGCTGACGCTTTAAACATCACTTTTGTTGAGTATATTGAATATGTACTATTTATTACAATCAGCGTCATGATCATTCGCAATTGGATCACGGAATATGAGTATATCGTCGTTGATGGCGACCTGTTTGTCGACAGGTATATCGGCAAACGCTCGAAACGTATTTTCAGCGTGAGCCTGTCGGATATCACATATATCGGAAAGCAGCCGCCCAAAGATTGTCCGAGAAAAAAACAGCGGATGACATTTAAGTCAAAACGGCGCGGGGTTGCCTATATAGTCTACAACAACAGCGAAAAAAGATGTGCATATTTTAGTCCCAGCGAAAAAATGCTCAGCTTTATAAATGAGCGAAAACAAGAGAAGCTAAAACCCTAAACAAACAGAGAAACGATAATCGCAGCAACCAATATGGCACCCGAAGCGATGCCGAATTTTAACAGATACTGTATATCGGTTATCTCGAAAAAGAAGCTTTTCCGGATTCCGCCCCATGCGAGCGTATGTTTTTTGAGTATGCTCCCTTTTGTAAAATCGATCCGCAACAGCGCAAACTCGCTAAGCGCGTAGAGTATTGACATAATAAACATGGTAATCGGCAATGCACCGATTCCCATAATGGGCAAGATAAGCGCATGGCTGCTAAACCCAGCAATATTAAGCTGACCTTGAATCAGCAGATAGAGTATAAGAATATACGCGCAGAACGGGATTAAAAAAGCAACACCCGAAATAACCGCGGTGAATGTTGAAACGGCAACGGTTGTCAAAAAATCCGGGCGTTGGTTGACAATCTGTTTTGTCTCCCTGAAAGAATAATATCTATCTTTTAAGAAGTAAGGGCGATCCATCGCGCGCAGCCGTGCAGACATTTTTTTGTCCATAAACTTAAGATCCCGTGTCTGCAGCAGCTTGGTAAATTGCTCTTCAGATAGATCGTATTCTTCCTTTGGCTGATAGCCAAGTATATGCAGTTTGCTATATACCAGCGTATAAATTCGACCGATTTCAAATTTGTTGAATGAAAAAGGCGTTCTGACAAGAAGCCTAAAAACACGGGGGGTTTCGTCTTTTAAAGAAGAAATAGGTGTAAAATAAAGCCTATACCGGCTCATCCCAGTCACGCGCTCTTTAGAAAACAGCAGCATATTATCGCGTTCAGTCTTTTTCATCGCATTCTCCTTTGGATGGTATTATTATTATCTCATACTTTTCGAAAATAGAAAAGGGTTGTATAGAAACATTTTGGCAGATAAACTTATATTGAGGTGAACAGGATGAACAGACAAACGCCCATTATGGATGCGGTATATACGATTTGTGATGACGTAAAGGCCCGGTTTTGCATGCCCGGGCATAAAGGGGATATTGGATTTTTCTGCGGAGACATGCTGCACTACGATATCACCGAACTCCCAGGCACAGACAATCTGCTCTATCCGAAACAGATTATCAGTGAATCTCAGGCCCTTCACGCAAAGTACATTGGCGCTGATGCAATCTATTATACAACCGGCGGTTCTACAGCCTGTATTCTCGCCATGCTGTCTTTGTTCAGAGGGAAAAAGGTAGTTTTTCCCCGCGGTATTCACTTAAGCGCAGCCAACGCGATCGCTATGTTTGATATCATACCGGTATATCTTGGCATAGAACCTTGCGATTATCCGGCTGTGGTAAATGCCGATGATATTAAAAACGCCCTGCGAGCGCATAAAGATGCGGCGGCGGTTTTCATTGTTTATCCAAACTATTTTGGTCTATGCTGCGATATCGAAAAGATCGCTAAGATTACACATAAAGCCGGTCTACCGCTCGTCGTGGATGCCGCACATGCTGCACATTTTGTTTACTCCTCTCTGCTGCCTCTCGCCCCATCGCATGCGGGTGCAGATATCTGGACAGAGAGCGCACATAAAACACTGCCTGCGATGAATCAGTGTGCATGCCTTGGCATCGGTAAAAATGCATTGCTCGATAAAGAAAAAGCCAAACACGCATTGTCCGATATTCAAACGACAAGCCCATCCTATATTTTACTAACCTCGCTCGATTATGCACATGCCTACATGCGTGACAAAGGAGAACAGGAGCTCTATCGGATTATTAGCTTAAGCAACCGGTTTAAGGAAATGGTCAACGCATTGCCCGGATATTCCTGCCCTGAAATTTCCCAGACCGGTGCAGTAGACAAGGATTGCTTAAAGATGATTATAGACGTAAGCGGGACAGGCCACACGGGCATTGATGTTAAAAACATTCTTGCCAGTCAGGGAATACATGTTGAAGCGGCAGATATTAAAAATATCCTGCTGTTGTTGACGGTCGGCAACACAGCTGCCCATTTGGAAACTCTCTATGAGGCACTAAAACGGATCGAAAGAACGCGCGGCAGAAATATATATTTTTCTCCCTACAGCATGCCTGAAGCCACAAAATATTCGCAAAATCATCGGCTTTGGGGTAATATAGAAAAAGTGCGTATTGAACAGTCAGTAGGGTTGGTATCCGCATGCACGGCAGGCGTTTATCCTCCCGCAGAAGCCGTTATTCAGCGAGGCCAAGTCATATCCTTTGAAATCGCCGGATATCTGCTTGAAGCGCAGCGGCAGGGATTCGACGTGTTCGGCATTGAAGATAACAGCATATGGGTATGCAAGGAGAAAATATGATTCAAAACTTAACTGGCAAAAGCAACATATATACGGCTGTCTTTTTAGACCTTGACGGTACGATTACCGAGTCGGGTATCGGATGTATAAACGGCATTAAATATATGTTTGAAAAGATTGGATTTGCCCAATATTCTAAAGAAGAACTAAGCACATTTATAGGACCGCCCATCATCCACCATTTGATGGAGCTTTACGGGTTTAATGAAAAGGACGCAACAAAAGCTTACGAATTTTTTAAGGAATATTACCATAACCAGGGTATTTATGAAAGCCGCCTGTATGACGGTATCAGAGAAGCCATCATAGATATAAAAGATTCGGGTAAAAAGATATATCTCGCCACTTCAAAACCGGAGGCTCAAGCTTTATGTGTACTTGAGCATTATAACCTGCTTTCGCTTTTTTCTGATGTGTTTGCCGCAAGGCATGATCTTGGCGTATACAATAAAAGCCAGGTTTTAGAGCGCGCAGTTTCGTTGATTGGCGGGATACCCCGCTCTATCATGGTCGGTGACAGGCATTACGATATACTCGGCGGAAAGCATGTCGGATTTGATACGGCCGGCGTTTTATACGGATACGGCGATATTAAAGAACTCACCGCCGCTGGCTGCGATTATATTGTAGACACGGCGCAGGATTTATCCAAACTGCTTGGGAGGAACAACATATGAAGGGTTTTTTTATTGCGTTTGAGGGCGCAGACGGCTGCGGCAAATCAACTCAATTACTCTTTCTTGCGGATTACCTTGAGGGCCTTGGGCTTAATGTTATCCGTACAAGAGAGCCGGGCGGCTGCCCCGTCGCAGAGAAGATTAGAAAGATTTTACTCGATAAGGATAACGGCGAGATGACCGCAGTCACCGAAGCGCTGCTTTATGCCGCCGCCAGGGCTGAACATGTAAGGCAAGTGATAAAACCTGCACTAAAAAACCAAAAAATCGTTCTTTGCGATCGATTTATTTATTCGTCTCTGGCATACCAGGGTTACGGACGCCAGCTCGGCACTCAAACGGTTTGGCAAATCAACGAGGCAGCAATATCCGGATGCATGCCCGACGTTACGGTATTTATCAACGTCACGCCCGATTGCGCTTTTAAAAGAATGAACGAACATAAAGTGCATGATAGGCTAGAACGTGAGCACATTTCTTTTCATGAACGCGTTTTTGATGGATTTACCGCACTTTTGAAAAGTGACGATGTCATATCCGTTGATGCGCAAGGCACAAAATACGAAACACATGAAATTATCAAACAAAAACTTATACCCATACTCAAAAATGCGGGTGTGCTATGACAAATAACACACAGGAAACCTTTTTAGAAGCCGCCGCAAACAAAAATATATCCGGCGCGTATCTGATCGTATGCAGTCGGATTAGTGTCGCAGATCGGTTGGCCAATGCATTTCTTATACGGCTATACTGTAAAAAAGGCGGATGTGGCATATGCACAGACTGCCAAAGAGTCAAGGAGGGTCATATCGATATAATGCGTCTGACTGCGCCTAAAATCGCGGCATTAAGAGAAGCGATCTCTTTTGTAGCCGAAAAGGCGTATAATGGCAGCCATAAATGTGTGGTTATAAAAAATGCGGATGATATGACGGATGCCGCAGCAAACAGCATTTTAAAAACATTGGAGCAGCCGCCCAATAATACCGTATTTTTGCTTGAGGCGCGGGCGGTGACTGCCGTGCTTCCTACTATTGTTTCACGATGCACATCGATATATATTAAACCAGAGAAAGAAGCCAAAAAAACCATTGCAAAAAAGCTTGGTGTTGATGACATTACCGCTCATATTTTGCGCGATTTGTCCGGTGGTTTTTTGGATGAGGCATTGCTCATATATAGCGATAAAGAGTTTTGGCAATCACGCGCAGCGGTTCTGGAGATATGCCAAAAGCTGCTAGACCAAAAGAACATGGCCATCAGCGCATATGCCGATTACCTAGAAACCAATAAAGAGCGTATCAAGCCGCTGCTCTGTGTAATGCAGTCATATTTTATGGACATTCTAATATATAAAAAAACGAAAAATGAACAGATGCTGGTCAACAGAGATAAAACAAGTCATATTAAGAATGCGGCGCAGCACTTTACAAGCGGTGCAATAAGTAATATGATAAATGTCATACTTAAAGCAGAGAGATGGTTTTTCTTTCCGGTCAACTTTCGATTGGCTGTCGAAAAATTGTTTTTTGATATACTGGAGGAAAAGAACAAATGGAAAAAGTAATTGGCGTTAGGTTTAAACGCGTCGGAAAAGTATATTATTTCCTTCCCGGAAAAATTCAGTTTAATGAAGGCGACCACGCAATTGTTGAAACCGCGAGAGGTACTGAATACGGCGAAGTGGTCATCCCCGATAAAGAAGTCGATGAGAAAGACCTGGTAGCGCCTTTAAAGCAGGTTGTTCGAAGGGCCAATTCAAAAGACGATAAAAAGATGAAAGACAACAAACGTAAAGAAAAGGAAGCGTTTGAGATCTGCGAGAAAAAAATTTTAAGCCATAGCCTTCAAATGAAACTTGTGGATGTGGAATATACCTTTGATAATTCAAAAATCGTGTTTTATTTTACGGCGGATGGCCGGGTGGATTTTAGAGAATTAGTGAAAGATCTAGCCGGCATGTTTAAAACACGAATTGAGCTTAGGCAAATCGGTGTAAGGGATGAGGCTAAGATGCTGGGCGGCCTTGGGCCTTGCGGACGCCCTTGCTGCTGTTCCTGTTTTCTCGGAGATTTTAACCCTGTGTCTATAAAAATGGCGAAAGAGCAAAACCTTTCTCTGTCGCCCACAAAAATCAGCGGGCTTTGCGGAAGACTGATGTGCTGCCTTAATTATGAGCACGAGCATTATCGGGAAACCCGACGACGCATGCCAAAACAGGGCAGTATTATTGATACGCCCGACGGAAAAGGCATCGTGATCGAGAATAATGCCATTACTGAGAAAATCCGAGTCAAGATAACACTGCCGGACGAAAGTATTGACGTAAAAACCTTTGATTTAGAGCAGATTAAATTCTCAGATGTTAATGGCCTTAACGATACGGATAATGATATTGATATCGATGAAGAAATAAAATCACTGCTGGATGAATAAGAATATGGTTATTCACTAAAAATACTTACTTAATTCATCAATAATTATCACCATCTGTTCTTGCTTTTTCTTGTGTATATGTTTAAAATACATGTATACAATCTACGGAGGTGAATCAAATGGCATATATTATTACAGACGCTTGTGTTTCCTGTGGAGCTTGCGAAAGCGAATGTCCCGTCGAAGCAATCTCTGAGGGCGATGGCAAATTCGTTATTGATGCGGATCTTTGCATAGATTGCGGATCATGTGCAGATACATGTCCTAGCGAAGCAATTGAGCAAGGCTAATCAAATTAAAGTGAAAAGGCCTGATGAAAAGGCCTTTTTGTTTTCAATGTTATTCTTGTTGATTTATGTATACAAAATTTCATCGCATACTTTTTTCGTGTTTACTGTCAATTATGTACTTCCCGTCAAGCCTATAAACCGATTTTCCGCAATACGCATTCAACAGCGTTAAATCAAAGCTATTTTTCTTTGGGTAGATCAATACGTCCTGGATATCAAATAAATCAGCTTCATTCGTATAGACAATTGTCTCGTTTAACTCAAAGCAATCGCAGGCACAGGCTTCGATATCATCCCCTAATGCATAATCGTTTTTTAGCGGCACAGATGCAATGATTTTGACACAGCCTTGAATATTTGTTTTAACCGGCATCAAGCTGGCATTATTCAGACCGGAAATGCTAGTCTGATGCGCAATAAAGACGCCCCTTTGTGTAATAGATACATTCGCCATGCCTGCCTGAAGCGGCTTATACCCGTCCGAAACGATAATATACAAACAAAATGTCTTTTCAATTGGCGTTTTCCATATCTTGTTGCCGGCAAAATCTTTATTCATATGAATTTTTTCGGTGGAACGGTATATGGTTTCATCTGATATGTATGCGACCCTAATATACCCTGTGGGCAGTTCTTTATCAAAAATCACCCGAAATTCAACGCCCGGATCATTTGCCTTTTTTCCAACACTTTCTTCGATAATGAATCCTGAGATACCGATGTCACCGGTGAGTTCATAAGTTATTTTTTGTGCAGCGGCTGGAACCCAATCTCCATTGCCTTCACTTTTTTCGCATGATACAATATCCACCATATCCGTTATCTCTTGAACTTCTTGAGAGCATACTTCTAAAACCCATCTTGACAGATCCGACTCAGCAGCACCGTTACCGGACACATACACTGCTACCGTTGTTGTTCCTTCAAAACAAGCATACTCCGTTAATGTAAACGTAAAACCTTCAAGCGTAATTTGATTATCTTCATTCATATCTAAACCTCCTTTGAGAGCTAGCCCGAGACTATAATAATGTATGCAAGGCTCTATCGTGATGTGCAAATTGTCTGCTCCATGAAAAAGGCCTATTGTATTGAATTAAAAACAGCATGACAAAGAGCAAATAATTTTATGGCATATGGATTTTTTAAAAATGTATATGCAAAGTAATCTTGCTATGTTATAATACTATCGTTTCACGTTTGCGGGTGTAACTCAATGGTAGAGTTCTAGCTTCCCAAGCTAGCTACGTGGGTTCGATTCCCATCACCCGCTCCAGCTTTTTTATTATTAACATAATATGCAAAAAGCGGCTGCGCATCAACCGCTTTGTTTAATTATATGACAAATGGGTTTTAATCCTTCTCCTTATTTGCCCGAGTCAGATTTAGATTTTTTTATTGTCTGTATATAAATTTGATTGGCGAATACTGTTACGCCTGTCACCAATATGCCCTGCAATATCCCGGATAGTTTCATATCGGCTAGAAAAAACCCGCCTACTATGCCAAGTCCGAGCAAAATCCACGGAATGAGCCAATCAGCGATATGGGGTGTTTTTTTTAGAAACAACCCAATTACATATAAAACAGGTATCAGAATATAGGCTTCGCTGATAATATAATCGAAAACATTCATGAGTGAAACCTCCTTGTTTCTCTAGTTAAAACAGGTTTTCAAAAATCGAACTTACCCTCAAGCAGTAATGCAAACTCAAATAATCCTCTTTCATTAATATGCAAACTGGCACCGTATTAGTTCGTTAATTGCCGAATGAATGTGTTCACTTTTTGTTTTAGCAGAAAGGTTGCTATTTATATAGCTGAATGATAGAATATTTTTAAACTAATTACATTTTATTAGGAAAAGGCTATTTTCATTATGAAAAATGACATCGGGCTAAAAATAAAAAAGATGCGTCAGATCAAAAACATCTCCCAGAGTCAACTTGCAAAGAAGGCGGGAATCGCCCAATCAACCCTCTCATTTATAGAAAACGGGAAAAAGAATCCTCAGTTTGATACACTATCTGCAATATGTAAAGGCCTTGAGACTAGTATATTAGAGATTTTGATATATGAAGAGAAGGATAGAAATATTAAAATTTTTGAACAACACGAACAAGGGCAAAATATCATAAAGGTTAATAGGATTAATCAAAATGTACCGGAATTCTGATCATCGGATGATGCCTCCCGAAGCGGTTAAAGAATTAAAGTAGGCAACCCAAATAGTTTAGTGTTCTATCGTAAATATGGAAAGAATATGTTCGAAAAAAGGCCTCTCAGCTTAACCGGTTGATATAATCAACGGTTCCTAACAGAAAGCGAGAAATAATGATGAAGATATATGCGCTGATAGAAGAGCATAAACGAAAAAACACTGCGCTTATTGCAGAGCATGGTTTTTGTTTGTATTTTGAACATGCCGGCAAACACATACTTTTTGATACGGGCCGCTCCGGTTCGTTTATCTATAACGCGACGCTTTTGGGTATTGATTTGTCCAAAGTCGATGCGTGCGTAATCTCACACGCGCACAAAGGCCACACGGGCGGCCTCACTCCTTTTCTTGATATCAATAACCACGCCAAAGTTTATATGAAGCGAACGGCAGCAGATGATTGTTATACAAAATACTATTCCCGATATGAAAGATCTGGTATTGAACCTTCATTTTTTAAAAAAATCTGGGATAGAATCGAATTTATTGATAGCGATATGAAGATCGCGAACGGCGTAACTGCTTCCAGTGTTAACAAATACAGACGCTACCCACTTTATTCTTCTTTGATGTACAAAAAAAATAATCATGAGTGGGTGCGGGACGATCTTACCCAAGAACTTTTTTTGGCGATTAATACGGATGACACCGTTGTTGTCCTGACCGGCTGTTCTCATCAGGGTATCATTAACATACTGATGACCGCCGAAAAAAAGTTCGGCCACGTAACCGGCGTTATCGGCGGGTTTCACCTAGAAGGTGCTAAACGTTTGGGCATACGGATAAAAAAAGAACCGTATGTTGAATTACGTGCAATCATAAAATATTTAAACAATCATAAAATCAAGAAAGTGTATACAAGGCATTGCACCGGTGAAAAACCCTTTGAGAAGCTTGAACTGCTGGCCCGCGCAAAAAAATTATATTCAGGAGACGTGATCGAAATATAGCGATGAATACACAAATACAGCAACGCATAGCAGGTATGGTTAAAAATATGCGCTTTGATAGAAAAAAACGGATAACAAAAAAAGAAAGAGCACTGTATGCCGGATTAGAAGAAAAGGTTGAGAAGATAATTATAGATTTAAATAAGCTACACCTGAGGCTTTGGCATGCTGTCTATAAAAAAGATTACCATTCACTGAACCTAGTTGACGCAAAGCAAATGCTAAGACAAATTTCACAGAGCATTAGTAACATTATAGACGAGGATTTAAGTTAATTAGCAGCAAGATCAATCCAAAATGATAACGGCAAGAATTATTAATGTTTCGTCTTTTTCGTTGGATACCGCATGATACTTCCCACCTTTGCACACATTGCAGTCTCCCTTGCGAAAAGGCCTTAAAATACCGTTATCGTCTAGTGCTCCCTCACCTTGCAGCACATAATAAATTTCCGTCTCCCCTAAGTGTTCGTGTCTTCCTACGCTGCATCCTTTTTCAAGGCTCATTTGTGAAAATAGTCGTGATTTTGCCGGCAACTCTTCTGAAGGAACGATGTGTAAGAAGTCAGTTATGCCATTTCCTCCACGAAGATGTTCTCTTTGTTGAACCTGCATCTGATCGTGCTGAATATACATTTTATCACTCCTTAAAACGGATTATCTTTCCACACGGATTGTATTCGCCACGCTCAAAACCTCGGGAAGATATTTGATATCGTTTACCGCACGTTTAACGGATATCTCCTTTGCCCGGTGCGTAATGAATATTAGCGGAACGCTTTCTTCGCTTTGTCCTTTTTGCATAACAGATGCAAGGCTCACATTATAGGCCCCAAAAACACTTGATATCTTCGCCAGCACACCGGGAGAATCCTGAGCGATGATGCGCAGGAAGAATTCGCTTTCCCAATTGTTTTCAAAAGATATCTCGGACGATACCGTATCTTCGTTATAAAAAGTTGTATACCTATGATTTTGCCTGCCTGCCGCGTAAATAACATCCGAAACAACCGCACTTGCCGTAGGCATATCTCCGGCTCCTCTTCCGTATAGCATGATGTCGTCAACGATATTGCCGTGCAGAAAAACTGCGTTAAACGCGCCTTTAACGGAAGCTAGCGGATGCGTTAAAGGAATCATCGTGGGATGGACCCTCGCTTCTATCGTATTGCCCCTTTTCTTCCCGATTGCCAGCAGCTTTAGCGTATACCCTAGCTCGTTTCCATACATGATATCTTCCTGCGCAACATTTGTGATCCCTTCACGGTATATATATTCAACAGGTACCCGCACGTGAAACGCCATGGAGGATAATATAGAAAGCTTGTACATTGCATCAAAACCCTCTACATCATTCTTTGGGTTCGCCTCTGCCATACCAAGCTGCTGCGCCTCTTTTAGAACACTTTCAAAGCTAGCCTTTTTTTCTTCCATCTTGGACAATATATAATTTGTTGTACCGTTGATAATGCCCATAATAGATGTAATCTCATTGGCCTGCAGACCATCCCATATTGTCCTTAGAAGTGGGATGCCACCGCCAACGCTTGCTTCAAAATATAAACCAGCACCGCTTTTTTTTGCAACCGCATTCAGTTCGGGCCAATGTCTCGCAAGAAGCTCCTTGTTTGCGGTAACAACAGTCTTGCCTGCATCAAGAGCTGCAATAATAAACTCCTTAGCGGGGCTGATACCGCCTATAAGCTCGATAACGATATGAATATCCTTATCATTAACGATATCCTCATAAAAATCCTTCGCCTTAAGCTCTTTAGGTATATCGATTGCATAATTCAAAGCCAGCACCTTTTTTAGGTTTAGCGATAGGCCTTCCTTGTGTTGTATACTGCTTTTCTGCGAGGCTATCGTTTTATAAACGCCAGAGCCAACCGTCCCAAGCCCGACAAGTGCAATATTCACATCTTTCATAATACTACTTTTTCCCTTCGTGTTCTGGCTTTTTTGGCATTGTTTCGATAAACGATATCAAGACCAATAAGCGTAAGCAAACTATTGATCTCATCGATATTACTCGTTTCCTGTGCAATCAGTTTGGCCAATCCGCCAGTCGCGATAACTCTCGGATCTCCGCCGACCTCTTTTTTCATCCGCCGAATGATGTAATCTACTTGACCGACATATCCATATATGATGCCCGCCTGCATGCCTGTTACTGTGCTTGTGGCGATCACCGTATCTGGCTTTACGAGCTCGACCCTTGGCAATTTGGCTGAGTTTACCGTCAGCGCCTCGGCCGAGATTTTAAGTCCGGGACAGATTGCTCCACCCAAAAAATCCCCTTCTTTTGACACAACGCCAAACGTTGTTGCCGTGCCAAAATCCACAACGATGCAGGGACCACCGTAAAGAGTATAAGCCGCAATCGCGCTGACGATCCTATCCGCTCCCAGCTCTTTCGGGTTATCGTATTTAATATTGATACCCGTTTTTATTCCCGGCCCTACAATCATAGCCGTTTTTCTAAAATAGATTGCGCACATATGCTGCAGCGTATAGTTAATAGTCGGAATCACGGACGCGATGATGATCCCTTCAACGTCCTCCGGCTTGTGACTGCCGTGCGTGAAGAACGCCAAAATACGAATACCGTATTCGTCCGCAGTCCGGTCAACATCCGTCTTCATACGCCATGAATTAACAAGCTTTCCGCCAGTGAACAAACCGCATTTAATATTGCTGTTACCAACATCGAGTACAAATACCATCTATTTCTCCGTTTTTTATAAACTTTTTTATCTACCTTTATGCTTTTTTCACCCTGTGCGCGTTCACTTTTTTCAGCGGTACAATGACAGCACCTGCAACAATTGCAGCAATCACAATCTCGATAATGGCATTGAGCCCGCCCCATGCGACAAGAAACGTAGTATAACTGCCACCAACAGTTTCATTGCCGTGAAATGCCAGATATATACCCGAAAGCACAAGCAGGGAATGCACAAATGTACCCGCTGCCGCTGCGATACAAGCCGAAAGCACCAGTCCCCTGCGCCGTTTTAGCATTTCAAACAGCCATGCCGCAAATACAGGAAAGATGATGCGGGGCACAACGCAAATCAGCAAACTCCAGATGTTCCCGTTTGGGACAAAGGGGCTGAAGGCAAAAGCAACAAGCGGGTTGGGCGGCATGGATGTCCATATGATCAGCGCGCTAAGCCCCATTACCGCTCCTATAAAAGCTCCGGCCTTTTTGCCCAGAGTAAGCGCCACAATCAGCGCTGGAATATGCGCGAGTGTCGCAACGATTCCGGGGGATATCGGTAACGACCCAAGTACTGTGAAACAAAACAACAGTTCAATCGCTGTAAACAGCGCCATCTGGACCCAAAAAAGTGTCTTGTTTTTCATTTTTACCTCCGTTCGGATTTCGGATTTATCCCGAATACCCGTCGTTTGATTTATTTGGCTTTTTTATATGTTGTGTAGCGCTGCGTTCCCGCATGCACTCACAAACAAAAAGCCTAGACTGTATTATACCAACTGCGCTTTAGAAGCGCAATCACAAATTTCTATTCATCTTTGCGCATATATCTTCTTATTTCTTTGATTTTCTTCTCATACCCTTCATCCGACGGCTCGTAATACACCCTACCTTTCAGGTTGTCCGGAAGATACTGTTGCGGGATGTAATGCCGATCATAATCGTGCGGATACCTGTACCCTTTTCCGTTTCCTAACGATTTGGCACCATGATAGCTCGTATCCCTCAAATGCAGCGGAACGGGCACCTGATAAGCGTTTTCCGCATCTGAAAAAGCGCTGTCCACTGCGGCAACCACCGCATTTGATTTAGATGATTCGCATAGGAATATAATCGCCTGAGCGATGGAGAGCCGCGCTTCCGGCATGCCGACTAATTCAAGCGCCTGAGCCGCTGCAACAGCTTGAGTCATCGCAGATGGATTGGCAAGCCCGATATCCTCGCTTGCGTGTGCGATGATGCGCCTGACGATCAGTCTTGGGTCAACGCCTGCATAGATAAGCCGCCCAAACCAGAAGAGAGCCGCATTCGAGTCCGAACCGCGCAGCGATTTGCAAAAAGCGCTTAGCATGTTGTAATATTCCTCATCATTACATCTGACTGCACGACGCTGTATCGACTGCTCGGCCGTCTCGAGACCAATGAATACGGTACCATCCCTATTCGGCGGAGTTGTCAGCACAGCCAGCTCAACTGCGTTTAGAGCGCATCGAGCATCGCCGTTGGCGATACTTGCAATATGATTGAGCGCCTGGGGCGCCATGCTGACTTTGAGAGCCCCAAAACCCCTTTCCTTATCAGAAAGCGCCCTGTTAATAATCTCGATTACGTCATCTTTTGACAATGCAAAAAGCTGGAAAAGGCGGCAGCGGCTGACGATCGCACTGGTCATGCTGACCATCGGATTTTCGGTGGTCGAGCCGATAAATCGTATGATCCCTTTTTCAATTGCAGGCAGTATGCTGTCCGATTGCGTTTTTGACCAGCGGTGGCACTCATCCAGCAGCAGATATGTTGCTTTACCATACATCCTAAGCCTTGTTTGTGCCGCGTCAATGATCACCCGAACATCCTTTACACCGCTGGTCACGGCATTCAGTTTTTCAAATGCGGAACCGGTTGTATTAGCAATCACATGGGCCAGCGCAGTTTTGCCCGACCCGGGAGGCCCGAAAAATATCGATGATGTAAGGCTATCAGTTTCAATGGCGCGGCGGAGCAGCTTTCCCTTGCCAACAATATGAGTCTGGCCGGAAAACTCATCAATTATCCTCGGTCTCATCCTATCGGCCAATGGCGCTTTGTTATTGGCAATTTGATCAAACAAATCTTCCATTATTATGTAAAAGGTTTTCCTTTCATCTTTATATTTAAATAATACCATGACTACGATGATCTGAAAAGCTGCTTATAAAAAGGCCCAAAGTATCTTTCGATATATACACATCTGCATCACGTATGCTATAATGCTGAATATTTGTGTATTTGAGGTCAATAATGAAACCGCAGCATAAACCGTATTTTATCTATCCACCCGTCATAGCGATATCACTATATTATTCGGTTATAGGGTATATGGTTCCCGAGATCAGAAAAACCCTTATTATCTCACTTACTCAGGCGGGGCTAATTTCATCAGCCCAGTCGATCGGCATCGCTGTTTCCGTTATGCTGTGTTTTTGTTTGTTTTCGGCCTTCAACAAAACGAAGATTATGGCCGCAGCCTCGTTTCTCTTTGCACTGGGTATGATTATTCTGGGTTCATGTTCAACGATTTACTTGATATATGCTTTATGTTTTCTTATCGGTATCTTTTCGAATATTGTCGATGTAATGTCGAATGCAATTATTGCAGACATATCTCCGGACAGAAAAATATTTCATATCGGGCTCTTGCAAGCGCTTTTTTCCGCAGCGGGTGCAGCCGCACCGTATCTTGCAATGTTTCTTGGGGAGAAATACCCTGTTGTGTTCCGTAGCCTTGGAATATTTGCTATGCTGGTTTCATTCATATTTTTATTCGGCCTTTGGGATGAGGCAAAAAAGCCGACATTACTGGCACGGCATCACATCGGTACTACCGGTAAGCTGATAAGCACACTTAGAAAAAAAGGGATAAAGCTTATCGTGGCCGTAAATTTTTTCAATTCGTTTTCGCAGATCAGCATCATCTTTTTTATTTCTAGCTATGTCAGTCGCTTAACGGGCAACTCTTCCGACGGTGCCCTAGCGCTTTGCATGCTGTTTGTCGGATGTATCCTTGGACGTCTTGTCTATGTGAAGTTGTCGCGCAAAATCTCCACATATAGAATCATGTCGTTTGCCAATATAACCGCTTTGGCGGCGTTTATCATGATGCTATTTAGCCAAGATGCACTTGCTGCCGGAGTGTTTGCCTGCATCGGTGGTATGGGGTTTTCTGTGAATTTCCCAGGTCTTGTTGTCGAAGCCTGCAACATTGTACGCAAGGATACGGCGGCGGCAACATCGCTTATATTCATAGGTTATGCCGCGGCATGTCTCATTGCACCGCCAGTTATCGGTTCGATCGGGGACGCATGGGGATTAAGACCCGGCCTTATACTCAGCGCAGCTATGCTTATTCCAGTGGTGATTATATCATTCGTTATGCAGAAAACCTTGCCTAAAGCCAACGCTAATGTTTTAATCGATGAAAGTCTGTAATAAAGCATGATATTACGCATAAAAAGCCTTGACACACACGGCAGGAATGATTAAAATATTATCTGCATGTTTATCGTTCACTAGCCCCGTTCGGTACCTGCAAACGAAATAAAATGGGTGGACAACATTAGGAGGATAGCCTTATGAAATCATATATGGCAAATCCCGGCTCCATTGAACGCAAATGGTATGTCATCGATGCTGAAGGAATGGTTTTCGGCAGAATGGCCAGCCAGATTGCTTCAATCTTAAGAGGAAAACACAAGCCGGAGTTTACGCCGCACGTGGACACAGGTGATTACGTCATAGTTATTAATGCCGAAAAAGTTGTTTTTACAGGCAATAAGCTTCAACAGAAAGTTTACAGACGCCATTCTGGTTATGTAGGAAGCATGAAAGAAACAAAATACGAATACCTTATGCAAGAAAGACCCGAGTTTGCAATGTATGAAGCGGTTCGTCGTATGCTACCTAAAAACAAACTCGGCAGACAGATGCTTAAGAAATTAAGGATATATAAAGGATCCGAGCATGAACACGCGGCACAAAAGCCCGAGCTTTTGCAGCTTGCAGGCGCTAAGAGGAGGAATAAATAGTGGCAAAAGTACAGTATTTAGGTACAGGAAGAAGAAAAAGCTCTATCGCAAGGGTCATCTTATCGCCTGGAGACGGAAAAATAATCATTAATACAAAAGAGATAGACGCTTATTTTGGATATGAAACGCTGATCATGCTTGTCAGGTCGCCACTGGTTCTGACCGAATGTCTGGGGAAATATGATGTCTTCGTCAACGTTAAAGGAGGCGGATTTACAGGTCAGGCAGGAGCTATCCGTCACGGCATATCAAGGGCACTGATAAAAGCAGAACCTGACTTTAGGTTAATGCTGAAAAAAGCAGGGTTTTTAACGCGAGATTCCAGAATGAAAGAAAGAAAGAAATATGGCTTAAAGGCCGCACGGCGTGCACCTCAGTTCTCAAAAAGATAATACTTTTTTCGAACCAGATGCGGCTTTGCTATCGCCGTATCTGTTATATATTAAGCGGGCTTTTAAGCCCGCTTTTATTTTACCGCTTAATAGTTTTGGAAACGCAATTATTCTTCCCGCTCGCACAACAGCATTGTCACATCGTCCGCTTTTGTCTGTGTAAACTTTAATTTGATTTCATCAAGCAGTTTTTGGCCGCGTAAGTCTTCGTTTGTTAGAATTGTTTGCAGCTTCAAGTTTGTCGCATCTCCAGTATGTATTCCATCAAGTCCGTCTGTATAAAGAAATAGCCTCTCTTTTTTTCAAGCATACCGCTTAATTCTTCGCGTTTGTGAGAACTGGCCCATCGGCATATCGGTGTGCCCGGCAGAAACAGCTCTTCAACCTGGCCTTTTTTGGTTATCAAAGGCGGTACGCTATGGCCGGCGTTAGCGTAGACAAATGCACCTGAGGACGGATCTAAAGCCAGAATAAAAATCGTAATGTAAATGCTCTCTTCCGTATTGAGCTCTTCGAATGAATCCTGAATGTTTTTCAGCACTTGAATGGGAGATATGTTGGGCACTTTGCATTGCGCGAACATCTCTTGGCGTAGGTATACTGTCAGCATGGCAGGCATAACGCCGTGACCTGATACATCCGCAATATACATGATGATACGTCCGTCCCGGGCAAGAAAGCAATCGTACATATCTCCACCAAGGGCTTCGCACGGTAAAAACTCAGCATAGAATGAATACCCCTCAATTTCCGGCAAGTTGTGGCGCAGAATGGAAAGCTGCAAACTCCTGGCAATCTCAAGATCGTTCATCATACGAGAATTATTGGCCAATAATTTTTCTTTCAAATTTTGTCCATGTGTGATATCCGTAAATATTTCAAGTGAATAAGTTTCGTTATTATAAAAAACTGGCCCTGCGCTGACCGAATAAACCCGGCCTTTTACCCTTCTTATTGTGCTATATCTGCGTCCGTCTCTGATGCATTTCTGTGCAATACAATCATCGCAATAACTTGCAGCACCCGGTATCTTGTTACATCTTTCTCCTTGGTCGTTACCGAACCTTAATTTAATCGCATTGTTTGAATAGAGTATTGTTCCATCCGCATCGATCACGCGCACCATATCCGGTATTTCATCCAAGACGGCTACAGAAAAAGCATTCGAACAAAATGCCTGCGCCTTATGCATAATATTACCCCTACACTGACCCTATGTTTGTTGCCTTTAACCTTTAAAATACTTCTCTTTCATCTCATGGAGCATCATTTCATCAACAATCAATTTATCTAGCACGTCGCTTTGCTTTAAGATCCTTTTATCTGTCCCCATATTAAAATCGCCTTTTTCAAAAAGTTCTAAAACCATTGCCTCTAATTTTTTTTGTTCTCTTGACAAACTTTCCAAAATCCTAATTCTTTCTTTACCCAAAATTGTACGATTTATATCATTTCCATTATTTGATTCTATAAATTGATGCATATGGTCGTTCCCCCCATAAATATATGAAACTGCCTTGTAAGATTAACGTTTCTTACGTATCAGATTGCATTACGAAATACATTATTATATTTTTATAATCAGTTAGCTTATTAATTGATCGTTATTATATTTATCGTTTACTGGATTTCCAAGTGCAATACTAAGAAAACGCTATTTACGATAACTTTCATCACTAGCTAGTATAATATCACACATCCTATTATTGTTGTATATACTTTCGACAAAAAAAGTGTAAAATACACACGAAAGAATTATAATATAATGTAAAATTCGGTTGAGTTATCATAATATTGTAGCTTTTTTAGATATTGTAGGCTTATTCGTTTGATAAAAATAAAGATAAAATTATAACAAAAACTATACATTATTAAAAATGGTATTGTAATAATCAGGCTTAGTCCATCGCCTACGGGCACGTGCAATCCGCACTCGTCTTACTGTTTCTTAATTTCAGCTATCCTTCCTAGCCGATGCCCCTATTCACCTTCACATCTGAGCTCCGGATGCAAGCGGCAGCTTAGCCCAAGGTCAGCTATTAAGCGGATAAAACGGTGACGATCTAAACCCACACATAAACTTCCCGTAAAAGGGAAGCAGGCTGGATCTCTAGCGTCTTAAAGCTTTTGGTGTTAAGCGTTATTTGCCCGCTTTAACCAGCCCCTGGTCATATACACATCTTGGGAAGCTATGGCTTTGCGATTCAAATCTTTTACCGTTCATGTACATGTATTCATGGCCATTGCCTACTTCAAACATAACCGTCTTGAGCCAAAGCGCAATATGATCGGCACCGGTTTTTTTGTTGAACCTTTTATCTCCGTAAACACTGTCGCCAACAATCGGCAGCCCATCAAAAGCAAGATGGGCTCTTACCTGATGCAGAAAATTAGTTACTGGCCTAACTCTTAGCAGTGACATCTCGTCTCTAACCAAGAGTGCAGTATACCGCGTCACAATCGGTTTTGCATCTTTTTGATGTTTATCTAATATAGCAACATGCTTTTTTGCCTTGTTCTGAGTAAGATATGCCATCAGTTCGTCGCCTTCCTCGGCATGTCCTTTGACTGGACAAACATAATATCTTATAATCCTACGTTGGTTTAACGCTTCAACTAAAAATAAGTAAGCGTCTTCATGCTTAGCGAAAAGAAGCAGACCGCTCACGTATTTTTCAAGAGGATAAATCAGATATGGAACGAGCAGCGCTCTAAGGCTATACTGCCCCTTTTGCTTCATTAATTCTTCTACCATATTTACCACGTTGGGTTCCCCTGCTTCCGAAACCGTCGGTAGCCCTGCGGGTTTGTCAACAAAAACGAAATTTTCGTCCTGATATACATTTTTTGGTATCAGGTTAACGCCTAAAATATCGCCTGTTACAAATATTCGAATCACGTCCCCCGTCTTTACGGTATCATCTCCGTAAGCCTTTTGTCCGTTAAGCGTGATATCACCCGCTTTAAATGCCGCTTTAAATGCTTTTGGCGAGAAATCCGGATACATTTCTTCCAGCAAACCAGCCAGCTCTATACCGTTGTACGTTTTTTGTACTGTCAAAGAAACCATATGCCGCTCCTTATAATCAAATACAACAAAACTGATACTATTACAGTCATGATCAATAGTCAAGAAAGACGTATATTGGAATAGAAATAATCTGTAAACATATTTTTGATTGGTTTTACAACATAATTATTTATGGTATAATATCTATCGGTAATCATAAGAAAAGAGGATTGTTTTATGCTTCCCATTTGGCGTAACAGGCCGTTAATGGTCACTATCATCATCATTATCATATTGCTTGTTGCGCTGGTCATGACGGCAGGGGATCATAATATGTCCGGAACCGAGAGTGTAGTCGGCAGTATACTCTCTCCTGTCCAGAACGCATTTTATTCTGCAACGGATGCCATCGCAGATTTTTTTTCGCGGATATTCTCGGGTAAAGATCTGCAAACTCAAAATTTAGAGCTTCAGGCCGAGGTTGCCGAGCTTAAAGGACAGCTGCAACATTATAATGAAATCAAACAGGAAAATAAACGTCTGGCCAATCTGCTCAATTTTGATACTGAAACTGCAAATTTACAGTACGTAACGGCCAGAGTCATCGGTAAAGCTCCAGGGCATTGGTTTAATAAATTCATTATCAATGTCGGCCTCTTAGACGGTATTCAAGTGGACATGCCCATCGTCAACGGCGATGGACTTGTGGGAAGAGTGGTTGCAACTGGCGCAAATTGGAGCCGGATTATGACGATTGTTGATTCGTCAAGCGGAGTATCCGCCATTGTCGAACGTACAAGAGACATTGGCATACTCACCGGAATAGTTTTTTCGGGAGATGAGAAGAACGCTTATTTGACGATGAGCTATCTGCCGCTTAATGCCGACCTTGTACCCGGAGACACAGTGATTTCGTCCGGATTAGCGGGTGTTTTCCCCAAGGGTATTCGTATAGGAGAGGTAATTGAAGTCAGTGAGAATGAAGATGGTATGAAAAACGAAGCAGTAGTTTCACCATGGGTAGATTTTTACCATCTGGAAGAAGTGATGGTCATCACATCTAAACTGATAGACGTAAATGGAGCGCTTAAATGAGATTTATTATTTTGTTTTTCGTTACGGTAATCAACCTCGGTTTTGCCGGAACCGTCTTTCCAAACATCAATATCATGGGTATTGCACCGGATTTAATCATTTGTACGATTGCATCGATGGCCATTCTGGAGAAAAGCATGATTGGCGCTGTTATCGGCCTTGTTTGCGGACTCGTGCTTGATTTATTCACGGGGGATATCGGGTTTTACGCAATTCCATATTTCGTTTCGGGCGCCATGATATTTTTCGTACGTAAAAGCGTCAATTATATTGATAAATTTTTATTGCCGGCTTTATTTGCGATGGGCGCTTACGTTATAAAAGAGCTGCTATTTGCACTACTAGCATACATGATGAATGCAAAATTTTCTCTATCGTATATGTTTATTCGATATATCTTGCCCGAAGCGGTGCTAACCGGCTTATTCATGCTGCTAATTCATTTTATCTTTTCTAAATTATATCGATCCGGCTCCATCAGACCAAAAGCCCAGGAAGATATTAAAAAGCTGCTATAATGATAATTGCGCGTTGTTTGAACGTCGTTTTGAATCATGATATAATAGATTCCGGGCGGTTATCTGCTAAAGGTAAGGAGTAGATTCTCATGAAAAAAAGGAATAGTGACAATGATGCTGTGAAAGAGCCCACACGAGTCAACTCAAAAAGTAAATTCACCAGTGAGCAATCCAATACAGATCTGATTAAAGAAACATCCGATAACACTGCATTATCGAAAAAAAAACAAAGAGAACTGGAAAAGCAGCAGATAAAAGATATCCGAGCTCTAAACGAAAAGTACAGGCAAGATTCTTTCGAGCAAAAACAAAGCAGAAAGGCGGCCCTTTTTCTACTTTCCAAAGAAGAAAGGAAAGCTTTTTTATTATCGGAAAAAGAAGAGAAATTAAAGAAAAAACAACATGCAAATAC
>JBMNOU010000052.1:0-12069 GCA_050943215.1 Christensenellales bacterium
CGAAGGAAAAAGACGAGCTCAAATCGCTGATAGACGAGATCATCGAATAAAAATGTACGATATAGGCATAAAAAAAGAGGGCCCGTTTAGCGGTGTATTTTTGATACCGTATATTTATTCTGAATTATCCAGTTGGTTTTCATTGAGGCTTAATGATAAAAGCCTTTGATTTTACGCTTTGAAAAGAGTATGATTTTGTGCAATTTATCCACACTAAACAAAAGGGGATAGATATGCGCAAACGCCAAAAGATTATTTGTGGCCTTAACAAGAGGCTCAATGAACTTTCGTTACTGCTCGAGAAACTAAAGCTTGCCGAGTATTTAAAGCATCTTAACAATGTTAAGCGCATGATGTGGGTCAATTTCGTTGGTGGTGTAGCGAGGGGGTTTGGTATTGCCGTCGGTTTTACATTGCTTGGCGCCATTGTGTTGTACATCCTGCAGAAATCATTCCTTAATAATCTACCCGTTATTGGCGATATTATTGCCGATATTGTCGACATCGCGAATAAGAGGCTGCAATTAAGATAGCATAAACATTGGTTAAATAACAAAAAGCTAAATTTTGTTTGAAATAAATGTATAGTTTGTTATAATAATTTGGATTAATGCACCGCATATAAATAGATTTTGACGTATGTGGCTGATAAGGGAGGCCTATGTATATGGAACTGACCGTTGGGCAGTTTAATGAATCGTTTCCGCCTATTGTTGACGGCGTGGCTAATGTAGTTAAAAACTATGCCTATTGGATCAATAAAAAGTACGGGAAATGCTGCGTTATTACGCCAAAGCATCCTGACGCCATTGACGACTACGAATATCATGTGCTTCGGTTTTCGTCGATCAAGGTGCCTACCCGAGGCGAATACCGCTTTGGACTGCCTAAAATGGATAAGGTATTTTGGAAAGAGCTTAAAAATATACCATTTGATATCGTTCATGCACATTGCCCATTTGGTACGGGGGTTGCCGCAAGAAGCATCGCAAAAAAGAAAAACATTCCTTTTGTCGCATCGTTCCATTCAAAATATAGGGACGATTTTAAAGCGGCTTTAAAATCCGACAGGATCGTAGACAGCGTGCTCTCAAAGATCGCCGCGTTCTATGAATCGGCGGATGAGGTCTGGACGGTTAATGATGCATCGGTGGAAACGCTGCGCGAATACGGCTATAAGGGCAGTGTTTACATTATGGAAAACGGCTGTGACATCGGAATGCAATACAGGACGAAAGAGACGGACGATTTTGTTGACGAGATGTTTCATCTTGATGGCTCGGTACCGGTGTTCATGTATATCGGGCAGCATGTCTGGCAGAAGAATTTAAAAATCGTGATCGAAGCGCTGAAAATACTAAAAGATAAAGGAAACCGATTTCATATGTTGTTTGTGGGCGACGGCCCAAAACGCGGCGAGATGGAGCAGATGGTTTCGGATTTGGGACTTAGTGGCGATGTGACATTTGCCGGTAAGATCTATGACCGGGATGTGATTGCGAAGATATACCTTAGAAGCAGCGCGATGCTTTTTCCGTCGATGTATGATACCTCTTCGCTTGTACCAAGGGAAGCCGCGGCCTGTGGCTGCCCTACCGTTTTTGTTAAGGGATCGAGCACATCGCAGGGAATCACGGACGCGGACGGCTTTTTAATCGACAACACGCCCGAATCGCTTGCGGATACCGCGGAGTTTATCATAGACAATCCAAATAAGGCAAAGACGGTGGGTGATACCGCAAGGAAAACAGTTTACCGGAGCTGGGAAGATGCCGTTGATATCGCTTATAAAAGATATCTTCATTTGATAGAAATAAAGGGCAATGCAAAAAAACAGGCTAAATAAAAAACGGGAGGGTATGATTTTGTATTTTAAGTATGTAGTGGTTGGGGCAGGCATATCCGGACTGACTATGGCTGAAAGAATCGCGAGTTGTCTTAACGAAAAGGTGTTGGTTATTGAAAAACGGTCTCATATCGGCGGTAACTGTTACGATTATTATAATGATGATGGAATATTGATTCATCAGTACGGTCCGCATATTTTCCATACATCGATGAAGCATGTGTTTGATTATCTTTCCGAATTCACGCAGTGGGATATCTATCAGCACAGGGTATTGGCTTATGTGGACGGTGCTTATTTGCCTATGCCCATTTGTGCGCGCACGATAAACATGCTGTATAATCTCAATCTTTCGACCAGAGAAGTCGAGGACTTTTTAAAAAGCGTTGCACAGGGCAGCCGGGAGATCAAATCGAGCGAAGACGTCGTAATCAGCAAAGCGGGCAAGTATATCTACGAAAAATTTTTCAAATATTATACGATCAAGCAATGGGATATGGACCCAAGTGCACTTGACCCTTCCGTAATATCCCGTGTACCGGTGCGCTTTTCGATCGACGAGCGGTATTTTACAGACCCTTACCAGGGCATGCCAAGGGCCGGATACACCCGTATGTTCGAGAACATGGTAAAAAGCCCTCTGATAAAAATACTGCTAAACACCAACTACAAAGAAGTCATAAAAGATTTAAAATACGACCGACTCATTTATACTGGCCCAGTGGATGAATTTTACGGCAATGAACTAGGTGCGCTCAAATACAGGAGCGTCAACATCGTGTTTGAGACAAAGGACACTAGCGACTATCAGCCGGCTGCGGTTGTCAATTACCCTAACGATTACGATTTTACACGCATTACCGAATATACAAAGCTGACCGGTCAAAGGCATACAAAGACGGTGATATCAAAAGAATATCCTACTTGGGATGGAGAGCCGTATTATCCGGTTCCGTCACCTGCTCAACAGGCGCTTTACGCCGAGTATAAGCGTAAGGCCGATGCGGAGCCAAACACGCTGTTTTTAGGCCGGCTTGCAACGTATAAGTATTATAACATAGACGCGGCCGTCAACGCAGCGCTTTGCCTCTTTAATGATCATGTAAAAAAGTGACAGGTATGTCAAAACATATTGGACACCATAAGCTGTAAAATATTTAGCATGACGATAACCAACTTGCTCTCTCTCCGACTAAAATAGGTAACGCGTGTGCTCGGACCGGTTTGCATACGATGAGCGGGATAAAGCGCATAAGGTTAGCCTCGGTATGCCATAATGCAATAATGCTGCCTTTGAGGCTTTAAGATATTATGTTTCAAGGCAATAATAAAGTAAGTGTCTGTTATTGCGGGATTGGCGTCTTTCGGTAATGTTTGTCGTTTTGGCTTAACAATACCCAGTAGTCAGCTTCTGCATTATTTATTTTCAAGGTCCATTTGTCCGATATGTATTTCTTCCCACAGCGTGATTAAAAATAGTGCTGTTGATTTATTATGAAAATTTTGATATGATTTTTCTCAGCATTATGACTGCGGAGGGACAATGAAGAAAAAAAAGCGGACGTCATTAATTAGAATTATTTACATCATCGCAACAATAATGGCAATTGTCCTCATCGGGTTTTTAGACCCGAGCATAAAAGAGATGGCGGGGGCTCTCAAACTGTTCAACTTATGGTGGCTGTTTGCATGTATCATATCCCTTTTGCTATATTGGCTAACGGATGCGCTGCTCCTTCATGATATTACCGATTATATGTACAAGAAAGAACCATTTATACAATCGGTAAAAGTGGGACTGATTGGACTGTATTATTGCGCGCTGACGCCTTCGTCATCGGGCGGCCAACCGATTCAGGTGGTGTATATGCACCGCAACAAGATTCCTGTTGGCACATCGACATGTATCGTATGCATCAAGTTTGTCGTATATGAGCTGTCATTGTGCTCATTCTATATCGTCGCTATGCTGATTCGCGGTACATACTATTACACATATTACAATCAGGTTTTTTGGCTGACCACGCTCGGCTTTGTGATTAACTTGATTGCTGTGTTTTTCATAATATTGACGCTTTTTAACAAAAAGTTTGTCGTTAAGCTGGGCGGCGGGCTTATACGGCTTTTGAGCAGGTTTAAGTTTATTAAGAAAAAAGAGCAGGCCATCGAGAACTTTGAAAAAACGATTGACGACTATCATACGGCAGCAGCTTATCTCTCCCGTTATAAGTTGCGTGCTGTCGGTTCATTTTTTATCTCGGTGATCAACCTCGCTTTTCTGTTTATCATACCGTATTTTATTTACCTTGCGTTTGGACATACCGACCGCGGACTGCTTGAGATGCTAACGATGCAGGCGTTTTTGTTTATTGCGGTATCATTTGTGCCGCTGCCCGGCTCGGCAGGGGCATCAGAAGGCGGATTTTACCTTTTTTTCGGTTCGTTTTTTGTCAACGCCCCGATCTATATAGCGATACTGATATGGCGGTTTTTGACATATTATCTGATGCTGATCGTGGGCAGCATACTTGTGGTGTTCGATGAAGTGTTTACTATGCGGCGGTTAAAGAGGGAAGGCGGTATTGATACCGTGAAGAATTAGTACACGGTATGTGCAGCTATTTTAGACAGTTATTCCTATAGTTTACACCTCGGGGGATAAAGGTTTGTTATATTGTGAAGAATGGAGATTATTGATATAATTTTACGGATATATTAACCAAAGCAAAATTGCCAGGAGGTTATTAATGGGGATTGGGCTGATCGTTGTCATCGTACTTGTATGTGCATCAATTTTTGTAAATGGTTGGACGGATGCGCCCAATGCCATAACGACGGTCGTATCCACAAGGGTGCTGTCTCCTAAGGCGGCAGTAGGCTTAGCGGCGATATTTAATCTATTGGGCGTGCTGCTGATGGGGACGGCTGTTGCGAAAACGATTGGCAACATCATTTCACTGACGCCCGGCACGGATGCGCTGGTTACTCTTGCTGCCGCTCAGATTGCGATTGTCACCTGGGCGGTGGGTGCATGGAAGTTTGGGATACCGACGAGCGAGAGCCACGCACTGATCGCGGGACTGACGGGCGCCGCGCTGGCAAACGGCGGGCTTGCTTCTGTCAGTTGGGTCGAATGGCAAAAAGTGCTGATCGGGCTGGGGATTTCTTCGATACTGGGGTTTGTATCCGGTTGGCTGATTACTGTAGGTGTCGCAAGGGCATTCAGAAAAATGAAAAGGGATGCTGCCAACAGGTTCTTTTCCGTTGGTCAGATCGTATCCGCATCCGCGATGGCGTTTAGCCATGGCGCGCAGGATGGGCAGAAGTTTATTGGCATTTTCGCCTTTGCGCTGATGTTGGGCGGTGTGATACCGATGGACAATACATTTGCAGTGCCCGTGTGGATCATGGTGTTCTGCTCGGCGCTGATGGCCATTGGTACGTCGCTAGGCGGACACAGGATTATCAAGACGATGGGTATCGACATGGTTAAGATTGAAAAATACCAGGGTTTTTCTGCGGAGGTCGGAGCATCCGCGTGTATGATAGGTGCAACGATATTTGGAATACCTTTGAGTACGACCAACTCAAAAGGAACGGCTATCATGGGTGCGGCTGCCGCACGGCGTATGTCAAATGTAAACTGGGGGATTGTGAAAGAGATGTTCACGGCATGGATACTGACCTTCCCTGGTTGTGCACTGATTGGATATCTGATGGCTTTGCTGCTGCATGCCATATTCTAAAAGGAGAAATAAAAATGTCAGTGAAAGACAAGAATTACTTCGATATGTTTGTCAAAGGGGTTGAGTTTTCGTTAAACGCAGCCCAATTGCTTTATGAGATGCTGGAGAGCGGTGCGATAACCGGGGAAAAAATTGCCGCGATTAAAAAAATCGAGCAGAATGCAGATAACCATATGCATATTGTTGCCGAAAAGCTCAGCGTTGCTTTTATTACACCTATAGATAGGGACGACATCTACCTGATTGCGAGGGAAACGGATGACATTACGGACAGTATTGATTCTGTTGCAAGCAAGATGTGGATGATGCATGTTACCCGCGTTACGCCGCTGATGAAACTGATGGCTCAGTATGCCGTAAAAGCCTGCGAGATGCTAGTAAGGCTGATGTCCGAGATCAAGAACCATAAAAAAAACAACAAGCTCAACGAATATATAGTGGAGATCAACCGGATCGAAGAAATGGGCGACAAATGCTATAAAGATGCAATTAGGGAGCTATTCGGTTCGGAAAAAGACCCGATCGAGCTAATTAAGATGAAAGAGATATATAAGGAACTCGAAGATGCGCTCGATAACTGTGAGGACGTAGCTGACTGCGTGGAAAGTATCATTATTACTAAGACGTAATTGTTTGATTTTTTGTAAATCTCTCATCGGCGAATGCGCACTTACGCCAACAAACCTGTTGATTATTAAAAAACGCTATGCTATAATTCCAAAGGAATGTCACACCACCGTTGATTTTTGCAACCGTGCCCGATAGAATTCGGGTTTTGCGTAAAAGATGAAGCGGTGGGAGGAAAAAACGAGGAGGAAATATGTCAGTCATTTCAATGAAACAGCTTTTAGAAGCGGGTGTTCATTTTGGGCATCAAACAAGACGCTGGAACCCCAAGATGAAAAAGTATATCTTTACCGAACGCAACGGTATCTACATTATTGACCTTCAAAAGACGGTCAAGATGGTCGAACAGGCGTATTTTTTTGTGCGCGACGCTGTGATGGAAGGAAAGAGCGTCCTTTTTGTGGGTACCAAGAAACAGGCGCAGGAGTCTATTGAACAGGAAGCCAAGCGCTGCGGCATGTTTTACGTTAGCCAAAGATGGCTGGGCGGCATGCTTACAAATTTTAAAACGATCAGAAGCCGTGTCAGAAGGCTCGAAAAGATTGAAAAGATGGAAGAGAGCGGAGAGTTTGCGCTGCTTCCCAAAAAAGAGGTCATTAAGCTGCGCCACGAGCATGAGAAGCTGAGCAAGAACTTAGGCGGAATCAGAGAGATGAAAGAGCTGCCGGGCGTGCTGTTTGTTGTGGATCCTAGGAAAGAGCATATCGCGATTCTCGAGGCGCGTTCTCTTGGAATACCGATCGTGGGTATTGTAGATACGAACTGTGATCCGGACGAAGTAGATTGCGTGATCCCGGGCAATGACGACGCGATCCGCGCTGTCAAGCTGCTTGCGTCCAAAATGGCCGATGCGTGCCTTGAGGCAAGGCAGGGTGAACAGATGGTGGATCCTTCCGCATCTGAACCCGCCGAAGATGTCGGCTACGAAGAGGATCTTGCAGGGTCTTTGGATGATGATAGTGTTAAGGAAGAGGCGGAATAGGCATTTCGCATAAAGGAGAGAATGGATATATGGTTAAAGCAAGTGATGTAAAAGCGTTAAGGGAAAAGACGGGTGCCGGCATGATGGACTGCAAGAACGCACTCGTTGAGACGAATGGCGATGTGGAAGAAGCCATTAAGGTACTCCGTGAAAAAGGGCTTGCGTCCGTCGCTAAGAAAGCCGGCAGGATTGCTGCGGAAGGCGTTGTGGACAGCTATATACACATGGGCGGAAGAATAGGCGTGCTTCTCGAAGTCAATTGTGAGACGGATTTTGTCGCAAAGATACCCGCATTCAAGACGTTCGTAAAGGATATCGCGATGCAAATTGCGGCAGCGAACCCTTTGTATGTTGATATAAGCGAAGTTCCTGAGGCAGAGATCAACAAAGAAAAAGAAATTCTGCGGGTACAGGCACTCAATGAAGGCAAGCCCGAAAAGATTGTCGAAAAAATGGTGGAAGGCCGTATACAGAAGTATTACAAAGAAGTCTGTCTTTTAGAGCAGCCTTTTATCAAAGATCAGGACAAAGCGATCAAGGACGTTGTCAACGAAAAGATTGCCGAGATCGGCGAGAAGATATCAATCAGACGGTTTGTCCGCTATGAGATGGGCGAGGGCCTTGAAAAGAGGCAGGACGATTTTGCCCAAGAGGTAATGAGGCAGACGTCCAAATAAGCAGAGCTTAAGGGAGAGTCGCTTCATGCGCTCTCCCTTTTTTAAGGCCTAAGTAGGGGTTTTGAAGTGAATTAATAAGGAGAGGGTCTATGCCGAAATACAATCGTGTGATTCTAAAGATCAGCGGGGAAGCCCTTGCGGGCAGCACAAAAACCGGGCTCGATTTTGATATGATCGGTTCGGTTGCGGATCAGGTGATCGAGGTCGTAAATATGGGTGTAGAGATGGGAATCATTGTGGGCGGCGGTAACATCTGGCGGGGCCGCAGCGGCATCGGCATGGATAGGACAACAGCCGACCATATGGGCATGCTGGCAACCGTGATCAACGCGCTCGCGATGCAAGATGCGCTCGAGAGCAAGGGAATGCAGACAAGGGTACAGACAGCGATTGAGATGCGCCAGATTGCCGAACCGTATATTCGTCGCCGGGCAATGCGACACCTTGAAAAAGGACGTGTGGTTATCTTCGCATGCGGTACGGGTAATCCATATTTTTCGACGGATACGGCGGCGGCTTTGCGGGCGGCGGAGATCGAGGCAGAGATGATATTGCTTGCGAAAAATGTAGACGGCGTTTACGACAGCGATCCGAAGGTTAACAAAGATGCGAGGAAATACGAATTCATCAGCTTTATTGATGTCATCAACCAGGGACTTAATGTCATGGACACGACGGCCGTATCGCTATGCATGGACAACAACATACCGATCGTTTGCTTTGGCCTCGGTATGAAAGACGGTATAAAAAGGGTTATCATGGGCGAAAGCATAGGCACGCGAATCAATTCCAGGCCTTAATTTTATTAAAGAGGAGGGTGCTGACATGTATGTCAAACACGAAGCGCTTGAAACGGCAAAAGCAAAGATGGAAAAAACGATATCTATATTGAAGAAAGATCTGTCGCGTATCCGCGCAGGCCGGGCAAATCCGCACCTGCTGGACGGTATAATGGTAGATTATTACGGGACGCCCACGCCACTAAACCAGGTGGGTAACGTATCTGCGCCCGAGCCGCGTATGATAGTTATTTCTGTATGGGATAACAAGATCTTACCGGATGTGGAAAAGGCGGTTTTAAAATCTGATCTTGGAATCAATCCTACGAACGATGGCAAGGTGATCAGGCTTGTTTTGCCTGAGCTTACCGAAGAGAGAAGAAAAGAGATTGCAAAGACGGTCAAGAAAAAGGGCGAGGAATCTAAAGTGGCCATAAGAGTTGTACGTCGCGATGCCAACGACTCATTTAAAAAAAGCAAGAAAGCAAGCGAGATCACCGAAGATGATTGCATCGGCCTTGAAAAGGATATACAGGAGATGACCGACGACTTTATCAAGATGATAGACGATATATTAAAGGAAAAAGAAGAGGAAATAATGGCCGTATGACACCCTGCGTGATTGGGTATGAAGAGGACGAAGCTGTAAAGCGTCTTGAGGCGATGGGGTTTAAAGTCGGCCGGGTTACCTACCTCTCGCGCCGCGGCGTCGAGGGGGCGGATTCGGCACGGGTTATACGCCAGCGCACAATTGGCAATAATATCATAGAAATAACCGTATCTCATTTTAAGACGCGGATTAAGGATGACACCTAATAGCCTGGGCTGAATGAAGTGAGGAGTGTTTATTGAGTGTAATAACGGATATTTTTTTCGGGAAACGCAGGGAATTGGCGGCGGGGGCCGGTTATGATAGGCTGCCCGTTCATGTTGCCATCATTATGGACGGCAACGGCCGATGGGCGAAAAAGAGAGGCCTTCCAAGGGCAGCGGGCCATAGGGCGGGAGTCGAACGCGTACGGACGATTATTCGCATGAGTTCGGATATAGGCATTAGGCACCTTACGCTGTTTGCGCTTTCCACCGAGAACTGGAAACGCCCGAAAGAGGAAATCAGCATACTGATGAAGCTTCTGCTCGAATATTTAAAAAAGGAACTCGCCGAGCTCCACGAAAAAAACGTATGCATCAAAACGCTGGGAGATTTATCAAGGCTTCCCGCTGAGGTGTTTGATGAAATCGAACGCGCGAAACAGACGACAAAAGACAATACGGGGCTTACCGTCAACATGGCAGTTAACTACGGAGGCCGGCAGGAGATTGTTGCCGCTGTAAAGAAAGCCGTGCTGGAAGGCAAAGACCCAAAGGACATCGACGATGAATATATATCGTCGTTATTATTCACGGCGGGGCAGCCCGACCCAGACTTGGTGATACGCACAAGCGGAGAGACGCGGATTAGTAACTTTCTGCTGTACCAGATGGCGTATGCCGAGCTTTATTTTACCGGCACGCTTTGGCCGGATTTTGACGAGGCGGAATATTCAAAAGCGCTGAAGGTTTTTGCCGAGAGAGACCGCCGCTTTGGTGGCATATAATTTTGGGAGGCATCGGTTGGTTAAAAGGATAATAGCCGCTATACCTGCGCTGGCGCTGCTCGTTTTGGTCGTCTATTTCCACGGGCTGTACGCGAAAATCGTGGTGGCCGCTGCAGGGCTGATATGCATGCACGAGATGATGAACGTTGTCGCTAAAGACGATGCGCGTCCAATTCGAGCTGTTGGGTATTTGTTTGCAGCTTTAGCGTATCCTGCTTATGAGTTTTGGGCATTTACGGGTATAATGGCGCTATATGCGCTATGCATGATGGCAGTGTTCATCGTGCTTATAATAACGGACAAAGACTTAAAAGCTGCGTTTATGACGGTGTTTGTTCTGTTATATCCGGGGTTGTTTTTGGTTTTTCTGATTGCGGTGGTTTGCGTGCCTGTAGCTCAAACGGCACGGTTTTTGATGATTATCGCATTTGGTGCGGCGGCGGTAACTGATACGTTTGCTTACTTTAGCGGCAGGCTTTTCGGGAAGCGCAAACTCGCAGAGCGGATCAGCCCGAAAAAGACAGTGGGCGGCGCTGTAGGCGGCACTGTTTTTGGGACATGTGCGGTCTATCTATTAGGTCTTTTCGTGCAGGGAGCGTTTGGTGTTGGGATCAGCCCATACTGGTATTTCCTGCTGGGGCTTACCTTATCGGTGTTGACGCAGTTTGGCGACCTTTCCGCTTCGATCATAAAAAGAAAGTTTGGTGTCAAGGATTATGGCAAAATAATGGGAGAACATGGCGGCGCGATGGACAGGCTCGACAGCGTATTGTTCATCTGCCCGGCTGTATTTGCTTTTTACTGCATAATCGCACCTTAAAAGGACATAGAAATGAAAAAAATTGCAATTCTGGGTGCCACCGGTTCTATCGGCCGTCAGGCGCTTGACATAATAGACAAACATCCCAAACGCTTTAAGGTGACAGCGCTGACTGCGCACAGAAGCAGCGAGACGCTGCTTAAGCTTGCAAAAAAGTTCGGCGCGGAGTATATAGGCGTGACTGGTAGCAACGGCGACTCCGAATTTGAAAAATCGGTGCCTAATCATATTAAAGTCGGGTTTGGTATTCAGGGACTGCTGGAATCGTGCGGCGCGGGGAATCCCGATATTGTGCTGATTGCAGTAGTGGGCATTGCGGGGCTTCCGCCTCTGATCGAATGCCTCGACAAAGGCATCGATGTTGCTCTCGCCAACAAGGAAGCGCTTGTTTGCGGCGGCCATATCATTAAGCAAAAACAAAAAAAGTCAAAGTCCGAGATATTCCCTGTGGACAGCGAGCTCTGCGCGATATATCAGTGCCTTGGCGGCGTGCGCACCACTGGTCTGCGTCGCGTGATACTTACTGCTTCGGGCGGCCCGTTTTTAAACTGGAGCAAGCAAGAGATTGAAAACGCGACGGTAGAGCAAGCCCTTCGGCATCCAAACTGGCGCATGGGCAAAAAGATCACAGTCGACTGCGCAACGTATATGAACAAAGGGCTTGAGATCATTGAAACAAAATGGCTTTTTGATGTGACGCCTGATATGATTGATGTGGTTGTGCACAGGCAGAGTATTATCCATTCTATGATAGAATATAAAGACGGCGCGGTGATCGCGCAGATGGGGCCGACGGATATGCGCCAGCCGATACAGTATGCGTTTGATCATTCTGAAAGGCTTAATAGCGTTGTTGGGCATCTCGATTTTGCGGCGCTTAAATCGCTGACGTTTGAAGAGCCTGATCTTCGTAAATTTCCCTGCCTTAAGCACGCTATGGATGCCATCCGGGAAGGCGGCGCAATGCCGCTTATCATGAACGCCGCCAACGAGG
>JBMNOU010000053.1:0-11896 GCA_050943215.1 Christensenellales bacterium
CGGAAAAATTCCGTTTGCGCATACATTCGCGCCGTTTGCGACACGCCGCGCGTGCGATCAGATATTCATGTCTTGCGCGTACGCAAAGCTCAATGTAAAGGTTATCGGAAGCGACCCCGGCATTACGGCGGCACTAAACGGCGGCACGCACATGCCTTTTGAAGATCTCGGTATTATGCGCGGCATCCCCGAAATGACTGTTATCGAGCCCACGGATACTATCATGATAAAAGATATCGTAAGGCAGATTGCAGGCGTTTACGGAATGCACTACCTGCGTCTCGTTAGGAAATCATCGAACCAGGTGTTTGAAGAAGGCTCTACGTTTGAAATCGGCAAGGCGGCAAAGGTTCGTGACGGCAAAGACATTACGATTATCGCAGCTGGGTATTGCGTCGTCGAGAGCATCAAGGCGGCAAAGATACTCGAGCAAAAGGGCATTAGCGTGCGTGTACTAAATATGTTCACGATTAAGCCGATCGACAAAGAAGCGATCATCACTGCAGCGGCAGAAACGGGCGCGATTGTAACGGCTGAAAACCACAACATCTACAACGGTCTAGGATCGGCGGTTGCGGAAGTCATCGTCGAGAACAAACTGGTTCCGATGGAAAGAATCGGTATTAAGGATCAGTTTGGCGAAGTCGGTCCGGTTGATTATCTTGCTGAGAGATTCCAACTGACGGCTGGTGATATCGTAAAAGCATGCGAAAGAGTGCTTGCCAGAAAGCAGGGATAACTTCATGGAAACAGCTTATATCATCAGTGCATGCAGAACGGCTGTAGGGTCTTTTGGCGGAAGCTTAAAGGACGTGCCGGCCGTAAAGCTCGGAGAGACGGTTATTGCCGAGGCGATTAAGCGTGCGGGCATATCGTCTGACGTTATCGATGAAGTCATCATGGGCAACGTTCTGCAGGCCGGGCTCGGACAGAATACCGCAAGGCAGGCTGCGATCGGCGCAGGCATACCTATCGAAGTTCCGGCTATGACTATCAACAAAGTATGCGGCTCTGGGTTAAAAGCAATCAACCTTGCGGCTCAGGCGATACGTGCAGGCGATGCAGACTGCGTTGTTGCGGGCGGAATGGAAAACATGTCGCGCGCACCGTTCGTTTTAAACGACTTAAGGTGGGGTGCGAGAATGGGCAACAACGCTGCTGTGGACGTAATGGTTAATGACGGGCTATGGGAAGCGTTCAACAACTACCACATGGGTATTACGGCGGAGAACGTTGCCGAAGAATACGCGCTGACGCGTGAGATGCAGGATACTCTTGCATATTCGTCACAACAGAAAGCGGCTAAGGCACGCGAAGAAGGAAAGTTTGATGATGAGATCGTAGCTGTGGCTGTTCCGCAGAGAAGAAGCGATCCCGTTATATTTGACAAGGATGAATACATTAAAGCGGATACGTCTGCTGATAAGCTCGCAAAGCTTCGTGCTGCGTTTAAAAAGGACGGCACAGTTACGGCGGGCAACGCTTCGGGCATCAACGACGGCGCGGCTGCGGTAATCGTTGTGAGCGCAAAGTTTGTTGAAAAGCACGGATTAAAACCGCTTGCTAAGATCGTATCCTGGGGATCAAAGGGTGTGGATCCAAAGCTGATGGGGCTAGGGCCGATACCGTCTGCGAAGGCCGCACTTGAAAAGGCGGGGCTTAAGATCGAAGACCTAGGGCTAATAGAGGCGAACGAAGCGTTTGCTGCGCAGGCGCTGGCAGTTGCGAAAGACCTAGGACTAAATCCGGATATAGTAAACGTTAACGGCGGTGCGATTGCGCTTGGGCATCCGATAGGCGCTTCGGGCGCAAGGATACTCGTGACGCTGATATACGAGATGATGCGCCGGAAAGAGAAATACGGCCTCGCGACGCTGTGCATCGGCGGCGGCATGGGAGAGGCGACGATTATAGACTGTGCCCTTTAAAGCTATGAATGGAGAGGAAGAAGGCTTCCTCTCCGCTGATATACGGGCCGATATGATGTGAGGTGAGGTTTTTGTTTGATTTATTGCATTCAAAACTAACCGGCGGGCAGTTTGCGGAATATCTGTCGGCTGCTGCGAGAGACATCATTGCGTATATAGGGGGCATTAAGGGTTACCGCACGTTTGAAGAATGCGCGGCAGACGGACAGCTTAAAAACCTTTGCATCAGGATCATGGAGCAGATCACCGAGGCGTCTAGGCGCAAAGAAGGCGCAGGCGGGCCAGATCCTATACGCGTTATAAGCGATGCGCTTTTGCGGGCGGGGAATGTAGCGGATATCTGCCAGCAGGCTGCGGATAATGCTGCGCGCACCCGGGATATAGTACTACTGTGCAAGAAGCAGGGGCTTTATCCTCATTTTATGGCAAAATTTGCGGCGGCGGCCGTTTATGCGATGGTGCAATCGGGGCGCTTGAGCAGCCCTGATTGCTTTGCCGCGGTTTTCCGGTACGGCAAAGAGTGCCAGCTTAATTATATGATCACGGAAGAATACGAAAAGATCTTTGGCGGCAGCTATTTTATCGATAACGCCCGAAAGGTTGGTATCATGAGCACGGCTTATGAAAATGGTTTTTTCAGCGAAGCCGAATATACCGGATGCTGCCAGTGCACGCTTAAGGCGTTTTATCAGACGCACGGGTCGTTTGGCGAGCGGGAAAAGTATTTATTTAAATCGGCCAATGGGCTTCAGGGCGGCGGCGCTAGCTGTACGGACAGCGCATGCGGATCGTACTCTGCGTGCAACCTTGTGATCAGCAGCTTTTTCGGCAGGACGATCGATGATTTCTACAAAAAAAATACTGGTCCCGGTGAAAAATGCGACAAGATAGGGCGCATAATCCACGACAAATTTATCAACACATACGAGTCGGTCAACTGCCGGGATATTCATTTGAAGACTTTCGGCAGGTTGTTTGATTTTACGCTGCCCGAAGACGTAGAAGCGTTTGAGCAGCTAGGTGGCCATGAGGATAAGTGCCCGGCGGTTGTGGGCCTTACCAGCGCTTGGCTGGCCGGGGCGCTATACGACGAAGGGCTGTTTTAACACCGGTGTCTTTAAAAAAACCATTGAAAATGTGCATAGCCTAAGGCTGTGGCTATGTAAAATAATGTATATATGAGGTGAGTATTATGCCATATGTTAACGTCAATCTATCAACAACGCTCAAACAAGAACAAAAAACACAGGTCAAAGCCAAGATCGGAGAATTAATCTCGTTGATCCCCGGCAAGGAAGAAGAGTCTACGATGGTCAGCGTGGTTGACAACTATCCGCTGTATTTTGGCGGTAAAGAGATGAGCAACGGAGCATTTATAGACGTCAGGATATTTGGATCGACCGAGCAGAAAAACAAAGAGGTGTTTACCGCAGCAGTGTTCGATGCACTAGAAAAGTTGCTTGGCATATCTAAAAACGATATCTACATGAATATATTCGAGATGTCAAATTGGGGAGTGCGCGGAAAATTCGTTTAACTGGCTTTATTTGCACCTGCAAATAAAGCCGGCGTTTCGGTGAAATTGAAAAAATATAGGGTGGAGTGAAAAAAATGAGTGAAACACGTTCTGGAAATGAATTGGGAATAGAAAACAAAAAAGGCGCCAAGCAGCTTTACGCCTATGAGAAAATCAAAGAGGCGATTATTAAAAACGTCTATGAAGCCCAAAAACCCCTGAACGAGAAAGATCTATGTACCGAGCTTGGGGGCATCAGCCGGACACCGGTACGAGATGCGCTCCGCAGACTGACGTGCGAAGGACTGGTCGAGTACATACCCGGCAAAGGCGCCATCGTTTCGGAGGTCAGTTTTACCGATCTGCTGGAGATTTGTGAAGTCCGACTTTCTATCGAATGCATGGCGGTTCAGCTTTTTATTGAACGTGCTGAGGATTCGGACCTGCACAAGCTAAAAAAAATCATTGAGCTTCAAGAAAACGCGCTGCATAAAGATAAGCTGACACTAGCGATTACGAATGATAACAATTTTCACAGCGCCATTTCGGAAGGCACAAAGAACAGCCGTGTGGAAACGCTTGTCAAATCGCTATTGCAGCAGAGCAGCCGCGGAGCGTATATGACGGTATGGGATGTCAACAGGGTCCGCTCGTCTCTCGTTCAGCACATAGACATCTATAAAGCGATCGAAATGAAGGACAAGCAGCTTGCCCATCATAATATGAATACCCATTTGAAGGACTGGATGGAGTATCTCATTAACAGGAAAGTCAATTCGGTGCGTTTTAATTTGAATTATTTCAAAACGCCATGAGGCGCGCCGTTATGAGAGGATAAATAACGATGTATATCAAATATGAAATCAAAGATCATATAGCAATTATCAAAGTTTCAAGGGAAAAGGCATTAAATGCTCTTAATTCCGAGGTGTTAAAAGAGCTTTCGGACGTGCTTGACAAAGTAGAGGCTAATCACAACGTTTACTGCGTGATAGTGATTGGAGACGGCAGCAAGGCGTTTGTAGCGGGTGCGGACGTATATGAAATGAAAGATCTTGATGTTGCCGGCGGGGCGGCTTTCGGAGCGCTTGGAAACCGCGTATTCCGCAAGATCGAGCAGTTGCGAACACCCGTTATTGCGGCTGTCAACGGATATGCGCTAGGAGGCGGGTTTGAGCTGGCGCTTGCGTGTGATATCCGAATTGCGGCAAAAACAGCTGTATTCGGTTTTCCGGAGACGGGGCTCGGCATAATACCCGGCTACGGCGGCACGCAGCGGCTGCCAAGAGCCATCGGGCCATCTGCCGCAAAAAGGCTGCTGTTTACCGCAGCGCGTATCAACGCAGACGAAGCGTTTAGGCTTGGTATTGTTGACGAGATTACCGGCGCCGATACTCTGATGGAAAAGGCACTAGAGCTGGCGAACAAGATTGCAAGCCAGGCGCCTATTGCGGTTGCTAAGCTGAAAAAGGCGGTTGACAAAGGTTTCAATTATAACATGGACGATGCGATCGCCATTGAAACGCGGCTTTTTTCAGAATGTTTTGCAACAAGCGACCAGAAAAAAGCGATGAGTGCATTTGTCAACAAACAAAAGCTCGATCAGTTTGACAATCAGTAATCAGAGCCGAATCTTTAATCGGGCCATAATGCGCTAAAGAAATCAAAGACCTTCATATGATGGCCTTTTAATAAAATAAGCCGTTGTGGTAACGCAGCGGCTATTATGTTGCCGGGGTGGGAGAAAAAGAAAAGCGAAAATTTACAGTTTATAAAATGCCGATTCGTGTTTTTCATATCCTCTCGTTTTAATACCGTCCCCGAATGGCGAAAACTTCCGGGAATATTTTTGTGTATTTAGGACTTAAGCGCAGCCAGAACTAATTAGCCAAACCGTTTGATACACCGATTTGCAGGCGAAACAGATAGGAGAAATTATGAAAAAAATTATTGCGATGACGGGGCTTATGACAATAGTCTATTTTACGGCGCTGTTCATTTACACGCCGAATCTGTCCATTTATGCAGAGTCGCTGGGCGCTACCGTCACGATGGTCGGTCTGCTGGGAGGCATTTACGGGCTGCTGCAGGTTATTTTAAGGATACCTCTTGGGATAATATCCGACAAGATCAATAAAAGAAAGATATTCATCATTGTCGGCATGGGCATCAGCGTCATCTCAAGCGTTGTGCTATATTTGGCAGAAACACCCGAAGGGCTTCTTTTGGGACGGGCGCTGCCCGGGGCATCGCAGGCCGCGTGGGTCATCATTATAACGCTGTTTGTGTCCTATTACGAGCCGGAGAATGCCAGCAAGGCTATGGGCATCATTCTTGCCTGCGCAACGATTGGGCAGATGATAGGTACGAGTGCCGGCGGGCTTATTTATGCACACCTCGGGGAGAAAGTGCCGTTTTTGATATCAATCATTGGAGCGGCGGCCGCATTTATATTATCGTTTTTTATCAAAGACGCCCCGAAAAGCTATGAAAAAAAGCCGGCTGTTAAAGGAGAGCTTTTTAAGGTCGGGAAACAAAAGAATGTTCTGATATATTCTATCGTAACGGGCATCATGCATTTTGTGATGTTTGCGACAATTATGACGTTTACGCCGGTGATCGCGAGCGGTATCGGAGCAGGGGGCGCCGAAATAGGGCTGATGGTGTTTGCGTATACGGCGACAGGCGTCATTGCTTCGCTAATGATGGGCAATGTCATTAAAGACCGGCATGAGATACCCATGACAGTGATTGGCATGCTGCTGATGGTGGTATCCACCGCGCTCACTCCGTTTGCAGGCTCTGTTGCTGCGCTGTGCATACTGCAGGTGGTGGGCGGTTTTGGAAGAGGGTTTGCATTTTCCTGTCTGTCGGCGCGCACTGTCAAAAGCGTGCCGCCCGAAAAGAGCGCGACCGCGACAGGCCTTCTGCAGGCCGTGCTGGCGGTTGGCATCTTTTTAGGACCGATACTGACCGGCTTTTTGATAGACAACCTGCCGCGGGGCATCGGTATGACCATCGCCTATATGGCCCTTGCGGTGATTTCTCTGGTGGGCGCATTAATTACTTTTTTGGCGATGCGCAAAGGCATCACAAAAACCATTTACCAAAATGGCGTAAAGCCCGGTAACGAACCGTCTGCCGTTTAACAGGCGTGGCATTAAGCGGCGCATAGCTAACAAGACGCCGCTTTATACCTCGGGAACAATGCACAGGTACTAAACGCACTGCAGTGCCCCAAAGCACCTTCGCATATACACAGATACGCTCGCATACGATATTTTTAGAGAACTGCGCGCGGCGGCTGGCGTCAGGATATATTGAATAACCAGCAATCTGTGATATAATCAAATAAACCAATTTATTTCTATTCTTATGTGCATATTCTTAATAAAACGCCGCTACTGAGCTCTTAAACCATAAAAGATAGTTAAAATGGATTACAACACGATAAAACGGCATTATCTGCCGCTAATAAAAACTTAAGGAGGATTTTTGATGAACGTATTAAGCCAGCCGATAAAGATTGGTAGTATGACCGTTAAAAACAGAATGGTTATGGCGCCGATGAACACCAACTACAGTAACGAAAACGGAGCGGTTACGCCGCAAATGACGGAATATTATGCAGCGCGTGCAAAGGGGGGGGCCGGACTGATCGTTGTAGAGGCAACGGGCGTTGATCCAATGGTCAGAAACCACGGCGCACAGCCGATGATAGGCGAATCGCATATATCCGGATGGGCTACAATGGTGGAAAAGCTGCATCGCTATGATGCAAAAGTTGCGATAGAGGTGGTCCATCACGGCTCTGAAGCGTCTCTCGGGCCAAAGGTATCCGCTTCGGACGTATCAAGCTATAAGGGTATTCCCGTCAAATCGCTCAGCGTTGCCGAAATCGCAAATGTCGAGGATATGTTTGCCGAGACTGTCAAAAATGTCAAGACAGCCGGGTTCGACGCGGCGGTACTTCATGCCGCGCATGGATATCTGATAGCGCATTTCCTCTCGCCGCTATATAACAAGAGAACTGACGAATACGGCGGGTCGCTTAAAAACAGGATGCGTTTTTTAATAGAGATTATTGAAAAGGCGAGAAAAGCTGCGGGAAGCGATTTCCCGCTGATTGTACGCTTGTCCGCCGACGAGTTTATAGAAGGCGGACGGACGTTTGAAGAGACCAAGCTGATCGCTGCCGAACTGGAAAAATATATCGATGCGATCGATATATCCGCTTCGGTATCCGCTTCTTATTTCTTCTGTATCCGGCCGTATAGCTTCCCGATTAGGCAGGGGTATCTATCCGAATATACCCGGCAGATCAAGGAGATTGTAAGCATACCGGTCATTACAGTTGGGGGCATACGCGACGCGGAGAGGGCAGAGGCGATTATCAAAGAAGGCAAAGCGGATATGGTCGCTTTCGGGAGAACGCTGATTGCGGACGCTGAGTTCTGCAATAAAGCGCTATCTGGCAACGGCAGGGATATAAGACAGTGCCTTTCATGCCAGCACTGCCTTTCCATAATCGATCAGAACCTGCCGTTGAAATGCACGGTAAACCCCGAGGCGGGGCGCGAGTTTGAATTTACTGAGATAGAAAAGGCTAATGTACAAAAAAAGGTCACCGTTGTCGGAGCGGGCCCCGCGGGCATGGAAGCGGCGCGCGTGGCGGCGCTGCGCGGTCATGATGTAACGCTTTACGAAAAATCGGATCATCTTGGAGGAACGTTGCGTGCCGCGAAGATGCCTCCTAATAAGCAGTATATCGGTTTTTTAATCGACTGGTACGCAAAACAGCTGAGTGATCTTGACGTTAATATCTTGATTGGTACCGAATGGACAGCGGCCGAGGCGCAAATGGATAAGCCGGATGTGCTAATTTTTGCGGGCGGCGCAAGGTTTGCACGCGTGATACCGGGCAGTAAAAACGCGGTTGATGTCGCCGAAGCTATTTTGAACCCCAGCCGTATATGCGGCCGCGTCGTAATCATCGGCGGCGGAGCATCCGGATGTGAGGCTGCGGAGCTGCTGGCGGGTAACAGGGCGAAAATTGAGATGACCAAGGTTAAGGATCTATCGGGCGAGCTCTCGTATAACGCCGAGATCGACCCGGATGTGCCGCAAAAGGATATTACGATCATTGAAATGCTTGACGATATCTGCACCGATATGGATGGTTTTAACAGGGCGGCTATGCTGATATCACTGAAAGAAAACGGCGTAAAGGTTCTAACGAGTACAAAGGTGATACAAATTGGTGAGAATTGTGTGGAAATAATAAACACAAAAACGAATATTAAGCAGACGGTTGCCGCAGACACGGTGATTCTCGCGGGTGGTCTTGTGCCGCGCGATCTGCCTGCTCAGCCGCCCTGCGGCGTACGCGTGGTCAGTGCCGGAGACTGTAAAGATCCGGGCAAGATCGTGGACGCTATATACCAGGGGTATTATCTCGCGCGAGAGATATAGTATAGGCGTATCTGGTCCATTGCTTTGGTGTGATACCGGGGTAACAACTGCGCAGCGATTTTGCATACCGGACATCATAATAATGAAGGGAAACCGCTGTTATGGAAAACAATCCTCATTCAAGCAATGGACAGCCGGGTAAAGGACAAGAGCATACCCTAAAGCCTGATGAAACCGCGGCATATCAGCTACCCGGCCCGTCAGACACATCCCCTTCGCAATACCCGTATATGCCGACGGAGTACGGACAATACATACCGCCGGTATATCCTGGTATGCAATGGAGTAAACAAAAGAAAAAACGCACAGCGCTTGCCGTGATACTGATCTGCACAGCTGCGGCGCTGGCTGCGGCGCTTGCCGCGGTGTTCTTATGGGTTTTGATGACAGCTATAAGCCCCGCCGTTACGGTCGGCCGCCCCGAACCGATACTGTATGAGAAAGACGGCAACGTGTTTCTCGCAAACGGGGATAGCACAGTAGGCATTGATGATGTGTATTTTATCGATGCTGATTATGGTAAATACATAAACGGTCTTTATTCGTATGACAACCGCTACTTTTTCTATATGGCCAATGTGGACAAAAAAACGGGAGCGGGCGATCTGATGAGGGTAAGCGCGGACGCGAGAGGTAAACCACAAAAGGCCGCAGATGGAGTCTGCACCGCCAAAGTTTCGGGCGACGGCGCAAAAGTACTGTTTGTCTCTGATGTGCATAACGGGTTTGGCAAACTGTATGCGTGCATACCGGGAGAAGAGCCTTTGCCCGTATCCGGCTCGGTAATGCCTGAATGGTGGACATTCGGGTTTTCACCAAACGGGGAGTATATCTTCTACATCACAAAATCACCTGACGGTTGTTACACGCTGTATGTTAAAGCTTTTAGCGGCAAGGCGGCAAAAATCAAAGAAAGTGATATTCCGCTGACGTATGCGGTTGTTGACAACGGCGGGCGGCTTCTTTTTGAGCTGTATGACGAATCGTCCTGCGAATATACGCTATACCTGTATACGAAGGACGGCGGGATTAACAAGGTGGGAACGGACGCGTATATTGAGCTTATGTTCGGTAGCTGCGACGATCTGCTGTATGCGTCGGGCACCGCGCTGTACTACCGGGCTCCGGGAGAAGACAAACAGCGGCTCTCAAGGCAGTATTGCGATATCGCATTAGCACCATATTTCGGGTCCGATCCGAGCTTTGTTCCGGAAAAACGGTTCTTGCTTGCCGAATTCGAGACGGATATATACTCTAAAAGGGTTACGCTTTATGAGCAGGAGGCCGGCAAAGACAAGATTAAAATAACGCGGGCGGATAGTTTTTCGTACCAGGTCGATCCGTGGTTTACCTGGGTGGCGTTTGACCGAGGCAAAACGTCTTATCTCGTTCATAAGGAAAACGGTAAATGGGGTGAGCCAAAGGAGATATCTAAAGGAAGGATTTGCTCTAATTTTGATTTGAGCGGACAGTATTATTATTACATCGAGCCGCAGAACGAAGAATCGTACACTGGCGATCTGTACCGGTATTCGCTACGCACGGGAGAAAATGAGCTGCTGATGTATGATATTGCCGATTATTATCTGACCAACCACGCGGTCTTTGCGCGTACGACGGAAGATGAGCTTTATCATGTGGACAGCAAAGACGACAAGAAAAAGCTAATGGACAACATCGATACCGTCTATAGTACGAACGGTGGATTGATGGCCGTGACATATACGGAAGCATACGATATCTTTTTTCTGCCCGCTAAAACGGGTGATGCTAAGGCGGTATGCCATGATGCAAACGGGCTACTTTATGTAAACTATTTCATAGAATATACGGATACGTCAAAGGCTGATTATGATATTGAAACGGCGCTTTTTGAGCTTTATCAAGATGCGCAATATTATCTCGATATTGTCAGCGGCACTTTCGCAATGCCAAGCTATGTGCCCTACCGCGACTGGATGCAGTGCATTGTGTTCGCGGAATCGTTTATCGGTAAGGCAGGGCTTTTAGCTGACACTGCCAAGATGTTCAGCGACTTTTATTACGGATATCAGAACTTCGATTACTGGTATTACGAAGAATTAGGTTCGGCAATGGAAGCGTATTACGGCAGGCTCGCGATCGATTACTTTACTAACGCTATCGAGGCATACAAATGGTATGCTGTGCACTGACGCAAGGAGATAAAGCAGCAGCCGGGGATCTATACTGATCATCCGGCTTTTTTTATTAAGGCTTTAGCCAGTTGAGCACGCTAAGCGTGTGGAACAAAGGATAGCTTTAGCGATTGAAAAGAAAAACCTCCAAAAGTAGAATAGAAAAGGTTTCGTCAGCCGTAACTAAACTACAAAAGGAGGCATCCAAATGGATGAGAGTAGTCTATCACATACCCGTTGGGACTGCAAATACTATATAGTGTTATCCCCGAAATATCGAAGGAAAGAAATATACGGGAAACTAAAAAAAGATATTGGGCAGATACTGCGAGGGTTATGTGAGCATAAAGGAATAGAAATTGCGCGGCAAATGCATGTACAGATCATATACACATGCTGGTGAAAATTCCACCGAAGATGAGCGTATCGTACTTTAGGGTAGGGGGTACTTAAAGGGGAAAAGCACGCTAATGATCTATGAGAGGCATGCAAACCTAAAGTACAAGCACGGGCGAAAGTAGTTCTGGTGTAAAGGGTATTATGTAAGTACTGTGGGACTAAACAAGGAGAAGATAAGTCAATACATCAGGGAACAACAGAATGAAGATATGATGAATGATAAGGCAACAGTAAAGTAATATGTAGACCCTTTTAAGGGTTGCCGGTAACAAGCCCCATGCGGTTGGCGGAACCGTAATATGCCAGTAAGAGTCCCTTATAGAGTTCAATCATGACCACCCGCCTAGCGGGTGGTTTGCACAAGGGCTATAAGCCCATGCTACCGGCCAGCGCCTAAAGACGCTGGCTTTCACATCTGTTCAAGC
>JBMNOU010000054.1:0-11756 GCA_050943215.1 Christensenellales bacterium
GCTAGGTTCATTCACATAATAGCCGAATATAACTGCCCCTCTTTCTAGTTTTGCTGCATTTTTAACGCTGTCCGTAAATCCATGCCCAAAGAATATGTTGTCTCCCAAAACAAGCGCACATTTGTCATCACCGATAAACTTCTCGCCTATTATAAAAGCTTCCGCTAGTCCATTGGGCGCATATTGAATCTCATATGAAAAATTCAGCCCCAAATCTTTTCCGCTGCCAAATAGGTTCCTGTAAAATGGCAAATCAGAAGGAGTGGAAATGACCAGTATGTCTCTTATCCCGGCCAGCATCAGCGTTGACAAGGGATAATATATCATCGGTTTATCATAAATCGGGAGAAGCTGCTTAGATACAGATTTCGTTATCGGATATAGCCTTGTCCCTGACCCCCCCGCAAGAATAATTCCTTTCATTTTTCTTTCCTTAATTATAGAATAAATATTCGGTCAATGCATCTTCCCAGGGCCTGAAAACATTATTGTTGATTCTCTTTAAATTTGCATTTTCGAGCACGCTCCATGCGGGACGCTTAGCCGGCCTTATAAATTCCTCGCTGGTAACAGGTATCACTTTTGTGCTTATCCCTTTTAGTTCAAATATCTTCTTTGTAAAATCATACCAGCTGCATAGTCCTTCGCATGTGGCGTGATAAAGGCCGTATTTTTGTGTGTTAATTAGACCACATATCGCTTCGGCCAGATCTGCCGTTGAAGTCGGGGAACCAATTTGATCGTTTACAACGCGGACGCTGTCATGATGGCCAGAAAGCTTAAGCATTGTCCGGACAAAATTATTGCCATCGCCATAAAGCCATGCCGTCCGCAATATATACCATTTATCATGAAAGTCACTGATAAACTTCTCCCCTTCTAGTTTTGTTTTTCCGTAAACTGTACAGGGATCACATTCGTCTGATTCAATGTACGGCCGGGGCTGGCCGTTTTGCAAAATTGCTTCGCCACTAAAAACATAGTCCGTTGAAATATGAACGAGTTCAATGTTTTTTTTATTGCAGAGCATGGCCAGATTCTTTGGCCCGATCGCGTTGATATCAAACGCATTTTGAGCATCCGTCTCCGCCTTATCGACGTTCGTATACGCAGCGCAATTCACCACAGCATCCGGATTTATACTGTCAATCAACTTGTCCATCGACTCAAAACTAGCAATATCCACGTCCGGGTAATCATATGCACGATAAGCAATTTCTCCCTTTGTTAACGCCTTTTGCATTTGAAGACCCAATTGTCCGTTTGCCCCGATTATTAAGATCATAACGTACCTCCTGCAAAGGGTACCATAGTGATAATTAAATGTCAACCTTGCGTTATTCTCTCAATATCCGGAAAAAAGTGCTCAATAGATTAAGCCCGTTAACTGCATTCATTATCTGCTTTTTGTCGGTTATTATCGTTTTGTTTTAACGTCTTTTAGCCATATTTTTAAAACGATTCCATCTCTTTTTCCAAAGTTATAATGGAAAATTATACAGTAAATGTCACAACGATATTGTAAAAACGTATATCACTATGTTTAAATAATAAAGAATTAATTTCTTCTGTTACAATAAATTAGGTAAGCGGATGAAATAATCGTGGCTATTCCGTAGATAAGCAGCAGTATTTTAAAAACTTCGTTTCCGACAAAGTTCATCCCCGGGTTAAATTTATCTACCACAAAAAACGTCAGCATCATCAAAGAAAGAATTATACAGATATGCGGAATCAGTTTTCTCAGCATTAAATACTCCTTTATTTTTCGGCGATATACAGAATATCACTAGTCCCTCTACCGCCTTTATAAGGCTGATTCACAAGGTTGCCTAAAAAAGCCATCTCCGAAGACTGTCCGCCGTCCATATTAAAAGCAACCTTACATCCAAGTTCATAGAAAAGATAAGACATTTCCTTTAAAGTATATCCTTTCGAATAACCCGGCTGTCTTCCATCTACAACCACAAAGCAGTAGTGCCCGGGCTCGTAATAGCCGACCGCAGTTCTTGGATTGCCGGGATAGACGCTGCTGTTAAACTCCTCCATAGGCTGTCCGTCTTTAAGGAGCATCGGACCGAACGTAAAAACCTGGTACGCTCCCTCATTCTTTATCTGATTGATGTCAAACTCCTCTGACGTAAAGGTCTTCATGCTGCCGTCGTAATACATGACCAAAACGTCCTTATAAGTTTCGTCTCGGTAGAGTATGCCATTCCTGACGACCGGGCCTGCGTTTGTTCCGCAATAGTCTCCATTGATAGCAATAACGGCATTATTCTTCTTTGCGATTGTGTCCGTTTTGTCATAAATGCCACTGCCAAACGTATCATTCGCAAAAGCTGTCTTAAAATATTTTAGATCGGTAATATATATATCGGCAACATAGTAAGCGACCCCATTTTTTTGTATGCTATCTACCGTCACAGCGATATATGCACTCTTGTATGAATTTTCTGTTTGTTCCACTGCACCATCCGTAAATTTACCATCAAATTTATCACCCCATTCCATCGGCGGTATAACATCCTGCGATACCGCAGCCGGTTCATGTTCGGTTGGTTGAGGAACGTCTATATATACCTTTTGCAAAGTGCTTTTTGGTGTAGGCAAAGCGAGCGCATTTTGGCTTAAGTCCCTTGGCAGAATAAAATAATATAGCGAGAATAGATAAAGACCCATCGCCGCTATTATCACATCAATAACAATCGCCCAAAAAACCGGTACTCCGACGCGCTTTCTTTTTTTATTACCAGACTGGACGCGGTTATCTTGATTATCTTCAGGGCCCCAACAAGTATTTTGTTTATTTGAAATATTATTTTTTTTTGATTGATTAGATTCTTTTTGGTTCATATGAATATCCATATCTGCTCAATTATCTTATTGTTTTTCATACTATTTATATTGTACGCTTATTCTTCATACTTATCTCATTTTAAAAATTATATTGGCTGTATTTAGTATATAACCTGTTGTTTTTGCTGTAAACCCATCCGATTATGTTTATTTTAAATAATTGAAAACACAAATCCGATGTGACGTAGCGCACCAGTGTCTTACGACCTGTCTTAGGTATAAATATGTATACCTTAAATGGATGATGCCGTTATCACGGAAGCGTGAAGAAGCATGGGTAAATTATCTTTATAAATTTCATTAAATTGTGAGATGGGAAGCGGGTTTCTACCCCTTCCAACCTCGACGGTATATCCGGGCCTTCGGTATTCCTGTACGAACCAATCCTTATATCCCGCATAAGACGCAATGCCAGTCGCTTCCTCAAGCAGGTAACCGCTGTCTCTAGACAGCGCTTCTCCGATTGTACGTGATTCTGGAGGTGCAAGATTCATAAAATCCCAGAATATGACTTCACCTTGGCTATGATAGGCAAGAACCAATGCAAAGTTATGACTGCGTGTGAAAGCAACGATTGTTCTCGTCTCCGGTTCGGATTCCGGGTAAGGTCCTGAATACCTGGTCGGTCCCGGCCCGGTAATGCCCAGCTGAGCTTCCGCCTGCTTTGATTGCTCCCATGCGGCATTATAATTATGATTAAGATCTACACCACGGTTATTGGCCTGCCAGTCTACCGAAAAATCTGTATTGCCATTGTTCCAGCGGATCAGATCATAATAGTTCGGATTATCCGGCTGCAGACCATTAAGCACCAGATCGATACCATCGGGGTTAACCATTGGAATTAAATAAATACTGCTCGCTTCCCAGATATCTTCCGGACGATACCCTGCCAATGATGCTCCCTGCACATAAGCTGCAGAAAAATCCTCAACAAATTTCATCAGTACGGGCACGGTTATCCATTCTAGCGAATGATGAGCCCCATTGTAAAAAACCTGATTAGGACCGCTGCCCAGCCGGATATAATAAAGGTTTCTGCCCAAAGTGCTAAACCCTGCAACACCTGTTTCAATGAAAGGGTAGCGTGCCTTAAGCCCCATAATATCTCTTTCGAGCACCGCGTATGTATAATCAATATTGGTATCAACCACATCTATTCCAAAAGGCACTGTTATTTGCTGTCCGATTTTCATCAAATAAGGATCTATGCCGGGATTGGCCGCCATCAGCAACGCAAGGTTAGTATGATATCTCTCTGCGATGTTATAAAACGTATCGCCCGGCCTTATTGTATAGATATCATAGCCCAGCAAATACCGTTCCATTATCCGGAACGTGTCTCGACCGATAATTCCATCCGGAATCAGTCCAAAATTTTTCTGGAACTCAATGACGGCCTGCCGAGTCTGAGGGCCAAAGAAACCATCGATTGGGCCCGGATTGTATCCGATCTTTTTCAGCATCGTTTGAATTTCCATAACGTCGGTACCCGACATACCAATTCGCAATACTCTCATTGAGCTGCCCTCCAGCTTTCTGCACCTTGCCATGATTATTATTTTTAGTCCGTCAGGCTATACTCAAAATATATGCAATTATTAAACATCTTACCACTTATCGTATATTGCGAAACACCTTTAGCTTTGAATTTGATAAATCGATGTTTTTTATAGATAAATACTTAACCCGGCGAATACCAAACCAACCCCTTCTTCACTGTATCCCGCCGGGTCAAAGATATAATTAAATTATGCGGCCGATAAAGATTAAACTTAGCCGAAAACACTGCATACAATAAATTTAATGGGATAACCCGGCCATGTCTTCCGCCAGTAGCACCAAAGCCGAAAAATCAAGATCTCCTCTTCCGGTCGCCCTTGCTGAGGCAAGGAATTGCCTGACTAGAGAGGTTACCGGTAAAGATAGGTCTGTTTTCCTTGCGATCTCTAATGCAAGATCTAGATCTTTTTCCATCAGTTTAATCGTAAACGCAGGATTAAAATCTCTGTCTTTCAGCGGCTTTGATTTATATTTGATCAACGGTGCGCCGGCGGCACTTTCTGAAAATATATCAAGCATCTGTGCCCAATCAAGACCCGACCGCTCACCAAATACCAGCGCCTCAGCAAGCATCTGGCAGATTGTGCCCATCATAATATTAATGGCCAGCTTCATATAGCGTGACTCTTCATTCTGTCCCACATAGTATTGTTTATTGCCCAATATTTCAAACAGCGGCAGTGTTTTACCATAGGCGGTCTTATCACCCGAGCAAATTATCCCCAAGATTCCTTGCTCAGCAAACACTGTGCTTCCGGTGACAGGCGCCCTTAAAAATGCACATCCTTTGGCGCTTATCGCTTCATTCGCGGCCGAAGACGCTTCGGGGGCAACCGTACTCATATCAATTACAATGCTGCCTTTTTTTATTGTTTGGGTAATGCCCTCTTTGCCTGTTACCACATCCAGCAATTCACTTGACCCAGGTATCATCGAGAAAACAAACTCCGCATCAGCTGCTGCCACGGCCGGGTTCTCTGCAAAATAGGCCCCCGCATTTACCAAATCCTGCGTATGATCCGGCATACTGTCATATACTGTTAGCAGATGTCCCTCATCGATCAATCTTTTTGCCATTCTTGAGCCCATATTGCCGGTACCTATCCATGCTATTTTAGCCTTTTCTTTCATGCTTATTCTCCTTATTTATGTTGTAAATAAAAAATGTCGTCACTACGGATTAATAACGACCTTTAAGGCACCGTCTTTCCTGCCTGTAAACGTATCCATCGCTTCTTTTATCTGCTCGATTGGGAATTTATGCGTAATCAATACTTTTGTATTGATCACACGGGTGGCCATCAAACCCATGATTTGCGCGGCGCAGTTTGGGTTCGCTTTAGAACCTAATATCGTGATCTGGTTGTTGACCACAGTCTTGACGGGTATTTTCATATCATCTATAACCGGGAACGATACAATAACAACTTTTCCGTTTTTGCGCGCACACTTAACGGCCTGGGATACCGATACCTCAGAACCGGCGCATTCAAACACCTCGTCTGCACCCATCCCGCCGGTGATCTCTTTGACAGCAGCAACTATATCGGATACTTTCTCGTAATCGATAGCATAATCTGCACCAAGCCTTTGCGCCGCCGCCAGCCGTTCTCTCCGTCCGACCATTATCGTTTTTCCCCCCATCGCTTTTGCTACCTGCATTGCAAAGATACCGATCGGGCCCGGGCCTATAATAAGCGTATATCCCCCAACGGTGATCCCGGAAAGCCTTACCGCGTGAAGCGCTGTACCTCCCGTATCCGCCAATGTGGCTTCATCAAATGATAAATTGTCGGGTATTTTTGTGAGCACGTTGACAGAATAAGCGTTATACTCTGCATACGCACCCTGCCAGTTAAACCCGTAATGGCGATGCCCCGATTCTGTTTTTCCGTAATTCAAGCATAGGTTATAATGCCCTGCCTTGCAGTTCGGACATGTGCCGCAGCCGCAATGCGCCTCGCCAGCCACTCGGTCACCTATTTGAAAAGCTGTGACACCATTGCCAAGCGCAACTACTTCACCCGAAAACTCATGGCCAAGTATAAAAGGATACTTTGGCGGCCATCCCATGTTTAAATATTGACCCTTAAAAAGCTTAGGGTCTGAGCCGCAAATGGAAACAGCCTTAATTCTCACCAATACTTCATTGTCACCGGCTTTGGGGATATCCGTAAATTCGATAGCGTATTGATCCGGCGCACGCAATACGACTGCTTTCATTTTTTCCATTGTTTTTTATCCTTTCAAATCTTTTCCGAAATTCTTATACTAAAAAATATCTTTCGCTATACTTCTTATGTCAGCGGTATTTGATGTAAGCCGTTTTGTGTTCAGAAAAAAACTCGATGCCCGTATGACCTGCCTCCGGAATACCAAAACCTGAAGCTTTTACGCCCCCGAAACTCAGTTGCGGCTCTTTTAGTGCTGTCATCAAATTGACATGCGCCACTCCAACATGGCTTTTTTCCAGGAATAGAAAAGCGTTAGATAGATCATTTGTATAAATAGAAGAAGTCAGCCCAAAACCCACTGCGTTTGCCACTTTTATTGCCTCATCGCAGTCCTTGACTTCCATTATACTAAGCACCGGACCAAATATTTCCTCTTTGGCAATGGTCATTTCCGGCGTGACATCCGTAAATACAGTCGGGGCAATAAAGCATCCTGTAGCATACCTTTCTCCCTTAAGCCGCTCCCCGCCCAGTGCCAAAGTGGCGCCTTCTTTTTTTCCGATTTCAATATATTCTAGTACGGATTTAAGCTGATCCGTTCCGCATACCGGCCCCATCGTAACATTCGGGTCTGATCCGTTGCCAACAATATATTGCGACGCTTCTTTTAATACCCGGCTTTTAAATTCTTCCACCACTCTTCTGACAACTATCGCACGGCTGGTAGAAGTACACCATTGCCCAGCGCAAGCATATGCCGCGAAGACCGCTGATTTTGCGGCCGAGGCAATATCGGCGTCCTCCAAAACAATGACCGGATTCTTGCCCCCCATCTCAAGCTGTGTCCTGACCATGTTTTCTGCCGCCTTTTTGTGAATGCGCCGCCCCACAGCCGTTGACCCTGTAAAGGAAACCGCCCTGGTAAGAGGATTTAAGATCAGTTCCTCTCCGATTGCAGCACCGCTGCCGGTCACAAAATTTAATACCCCTGGCGGAAGATCGGCTTCAATAAACAACTCTAAAAACTTAAGCGCGGTTTGCGGCGTCAGGCTTGATGGCTTGAACACGCAGGTATTCCCCGCCATTAGCGCAGGCACGATTTTGCGTCCCAGAACATTTAGAGGAAAATTCCATGGACTAATCACGGCAACAACGCCTAAAGGGACACGGACACTATATGCAAACACCCCGTCGATAGAAGACGGTACGGTTTGTCCAAACATCCTCACGCCTTCATAAATCTGAAATTCCATTTCACTGAGAGCGGCATTGACTTCTGTGATCGATTCACGCATCGTTTTCCCGTTTTCCAGCGTAATCACCCTGGCGATTTCCTCAGAGTGCATGGCCATCGCACGATAGGCATTTTTCAAATATTCTGCCCGTTTATATACCGTCAAAGAACTCCATAATGGGTATGCCAAAGAAGCTGCATCAACGGCTGATCGAGCATCTTCCCTAGTTAAGGCAGGCCATGTGCCAGTGACGTCATCAAGATCAGCCGGATTGTGTTGCTCGAACGTTTTCCCGTCGCTGGATGAAACCCATTCACCGTGAATATAACTTTTAAATGCTTTTGCCATGCTGGCCCTCACTTTTCCTTATTTGCGATTTTGAGATTCAGATGTATTGATTATTCATGCCGATTTGCATATATAATATTGTTATATAATACTGATTTTTTGTCAAGGCAATGCTCGCGATAAAAAATCTACGTTGTCAAATAATCCGTTACACATTAGGTGAAGTTCTCCCTACAGTACTGGAGAGGTAATTTCCGTCCCAGAACCAGTAACGGGAAGTTGTTATCCCCTCTCTATAACGCTGCAATATTGACATTCTCAAAATAGTTTTTCTTGTTAAACGATTTGATTTTAAGTACAGTTTCTCCGATTCTATGTTTACGTGTATGGTAATAATTTGTAATGTCTCTGCCTACCATCATCTTGACAATAATATCATTGTTGACATTTTCGGTTATCTCAGTACCCACATAATGGCCGTCTCTAAGAACAGTAACCCTGTCACTGATGTCAAAAATTTCTTTCATTCTATGAGAAATGTATAGTATCGTTTTATTCTCGCTTTTCAGCATGTGGATAATTTCATATAACTTATCGACTTCTTTATTTGTTAATGTTGCTGTCGGTTCATCCATAATGATGATTTCGGAATTGTGAGAGAGTGCTTTTGCGATCTCAACCATTTGCTTCTGTGATACGCTGAGGTTTTTAACATATTCTAGCGGATCGAGGTCAATATTCAAATGGTTCATTAGCTCAATCGTTCTTTTCTTTAATTCAGCATATCTGACCAAAAAAGCCACTTTCGTTTTCGGTAGTTTGTCAACAAAGATATTTTCTGCGACGGTCAATTCGTTCATCAGGTTAAATTCCTGAAATATAACACTAATACCCGCCATAGTTGAGTCTTTTACAGAACGTATATTAACATTTTTGCCGTCAATATAGATCTCCCCTCTGTCGGCAGAATAAACACCGCCAAGAATTTTCATTAACGTACTTTTTCCGGCACCGTTTTTACCTACAATGGCATGTATTTCCCCTTTTTCAACAGAAAAACTGACTGAAGAAAGGGCTTTAACGCCGGGAAAAGTTTTTGTGATATCGACCATTTCAATATATTTGTTCACATTACACCTCTTTCTGATTTTTAATTGGTTGTCCCTTATTTCGGCACTCACAAGTGTGCGGGATTTCCCTTAAACAATGACCAGTTATACCTTAAGACCTACTTAATTTTGGCCGAACCTATAAGAATAAGACTGCAGACCGTTTTAACACTAAAAATTGATTAAAATATGGCTGACTACAGTCTTATTCTATATAGGGAAGGAAGCGTTATGAAAAATCATCATTATAAAAATCAGGATACTCGCCAAACGTAACCGATTCAATTTTTCTTGAATCAAGCGATTTTAAACAAGCATCGGATGTTACGGCAGCGACATATCCATCCCATGCAGTGGGCCCGGTTGCTTTTCCATTCATGACAGAATCAATCCAGGCTTGGAACTCGGCATCATACGCTTCAATAAACCTGTATTTCCAGCTGGTGTCCACATCATTGCCACATAATCCATCCTTAATTGTTTGAACACTTAAAGGCTGGGGCATCTGTAAAATACCGTTTTCACACGCCACCTCGGTTTGAACTTCATATATAACCTGAGAGTTTATAAAGATTTCAACCTCAAGATACATACCCGTTTTTGTTCTAAGTATCATAACAAGCGGATCTTTCATTCCCGGATGAGAAAGCGTAGAGGTCTTTGGGACAATGATTTGCGCCGATTCATAAACATCATTGATAAGCCAGTGTAATATATCTATTTCGTGGATAAATCCTTCAGTAATCGACATTCGGGTAGTAAAGCTTGCGTCCATTGATGCATTTCTGTGTTTGCAATGAACGGTAAGCGGCTTGCCGTATTCGCCGCTGTCGAGTTTGGCTTTCAATAGATTATAGGCCTTATCATAGCGCCTCATAAAACCTACCTGTACCAAACGCTTGCCATGCGCAATTTCCGCTTCGACAATACGTTTACACCCTGCTGCAGTATCTGCAAGAGGCTTTTCACAAAACACAAATTTACCTTCTTTTATAACCTTAAGCACCGTTTTTTCATGGGCAGACCCATAAGAGGTCACAACGATTGCGTCAATATCATTTGCGCTTATAAGCGTATCTTCGGTATTTTCCACCCTTGCGCCGTATTTTTTCGCGACTCTGTTAGCAGCTTCGAGATTAATGTCTGTGACCGCCACAACTTTTGCACCTGACAGTACCTCCGACATTCTTCTGATATGTTCCGTTCCAATAGCTCCTGTACCAACAACACCTACTCTAACCATATCGTTTATCACTCCTTATGAAGAATTTCAACATGCTTGGTTTGTATCTTGGCGAATTAGAAACACGCCAATAACGCTTCGCTAAACACATTCAGAGATTTTCACCCATCTGCGCTCTTTAGCAGACTTCTGTGCAGCAGCCAGCACTCTGTCTACTTGATAACCATACGCAATATCCATTTTAAGCGGTTTGTTTTTTGCAATCGCCTCGAGAATCGTATGTGCCTGAATACACAAAACATCATGATATGCGACACCGAGTTCATTCATCTGGGATATACGATTGTAGTCTCCGTGGGTCAGATTCTCTTTTATTGTTTTAAATCCTTTTTGGGCAGCGGAATCTCCTTTAATAAAGAGTTGCATTTCGTTGATTCTATCTAAAGAAAAAGACAATGTTCCTTTTGTTCCTTGAATTTCATATCCCATCATACAAGCCTTGCCATTTACAACACGGCTTGATGACATATGACCTATACGGCCGTTTTTATATTTAATAAACAAATAAATCTGGTCATCAGTATCGACGGTTACCCTTTCACTTGAACCTTCCGCCAAAGGCCTTTCGTTATAAACAATATCCGAAACCGCACATACTTCTTCAATCTCATCAGCAAGCATATCGGAAATACTTATAACATGGGCTGTCACATCCCCAAGCGCTCCCGTACCGGCGTATTTTGCATATTGCCTCCAGGTTGACGGCGTAGACGGGTCCGAACAATAGTCACAATCAAAATGACCTCTAAAGCTGATAAATTCTCCTATTCCACCCGAATCAATTAACTGTTTTGCATACACTTGCATCGGACAGAATGTATAAATAAAACCGACTAAACTAATAATCCCGTTTTTCTTGGCTGCTTCTGCCATTTGGCGCCCTTCTTCTAAAGTCATTGCCATTGGTTTCTCGCAAAGAATATGCTTTTTAGCATTTGCCGCAGCAACAGCAATCTCACAATGTGTATAATTCGGTGTCGCAATAACGATAAGATCAATTGACGGATCGTTAACGACATCCTCCCATTTTGTCGTCCACCTTTCAAAACCGAATTTTTCATAAACACGTTTGGCTCTTTTTTCGTCGATATCCGCAACAGTTCCGAGTATGGGGAAAATATCTGACCCATATGCCTGAGATACTTTCGAAAATCCTACGGCATGATATGTCCCCATCCAGTTTGCTCCAATTATGCCCACTTTTATCATGATTCTACTCCTTTCGGTTTTTAAATTTAAAACTATGAGTCGCCCTTATTAATCATGGTTTATCATTAAACAAGAT
>JBMNOU010000056.1:0-11392 GCA_050943215.1 Christensenellales bacterium
CGGTTATCCGAGATCGGCATTACTGAACAAGAATTTGCTACCATTGCGAGAAAATGCAAAAAGAATGACGGAGAAACCACAGGCCATTTTGTCAAGTTGGACGAAGAGGATATTATCAGCATATTGAAGATCGCCGAGTAAGCGAAAGTAATAAGATATGGGCCTGTTTTTCTGTACGGCCCAATCTTAACTCACTGAAAAAATGAAAGAGGGGCTGACACGCTCTTATTTCATTAAAAATAGGCTTAATTTTAATCTGAGAGGGCGGTTTATTTACGGTTTTTTACCTGTGTGTGATATTATCATAGCAGTAAACGACTCTACTATATTGTTAATAAAAAAATGTTCATAAAATCTATTCTAAAATGATATCCAAAAGAGAAAAATATAAGTTATTGAAAGAAGTCTGGGAACCTTATTTGGATATTTATCTGATAATGTCAAAGAAATATGTATTTGAAAAAGAGAGGTAGCATATGTCAAAGAAAGTGATTGTTATCGGCGGAGTTGCAGGAGGCGCAAGCTGTGCGGCACGGCTAAGAAGACTTGATGAAAACGCGACGATTATCATGTTTGAAAAAGGCCCGTACATTTCTTTTGCGAATTGCGGCCTGCCATATTTTATCGGCGGAGTTATTGAAAAAAGGGATAAGCTGCTGTTGCAGACGCCTGAATCTTTTAAAGCCAGATTTAATGTGGAGGTCCGTACAAACAGCGAAGTTACGGCGATAGACAGAGAAGCGAAAACGGTAACCGTATCAAAAGGCGGACAAACGTATACGGAGAGCTATGACGTACTGGTGCTTTCTCCGGGATCGACGCCGATTAGGCCGAATCTGCCCGGAGCAGATAGCGATAAGGTCATGCAGCTTTGGAATATCCCCGACATGGACAAGATAATGGAGGCTGTACGGGAACGTGGTGCAAAATCTGCCGTGGTCGTGGGCGGCGGGTTTATTGGCATAGAAATGGCTGAAAACTTTGTGCACGCCGGCCTTGAAGTCACGCTGGTTGATATGATGAACCAGGTATTGCCGAATATCGATTTTGACATGGCGCAGATTGTACATAAGCATCTTACTGACAGTGGCGTTAAGCTTGTGCTCGGCGCAGGTGTAGAAAGATTCGAACAAAACAGCACGGGCATCAGCGTCGTAGCAGGCGAAGGCAGCATACAAGCGGATATCGTAATACTGGCCATCGGTGTTCGGCCCAATTCGTCGCTGGCAGCAGCATGCGGCCTTAAGCTCAATGCTATGGGCGGAATCGTTGTTGACGAATACTTAAGAACGTCGGATAATTCGATTTATGCAGTAGGGGATGTTGTTGAGGTTGATAACTTTGTCAGCAGGGAGAAAAGCATGATACCGCTTGCGGGGCCCGCGAACAAGATGGGCCGCATGGCGGCGGATAATATATGTGGCATGAACAGAAGATATAACGGCACGCAGGGCTCAAGCATTGCGAAGGTGTTCGATCTGACGGTGGCAGGCACGGGTCTTACTGAAAAACAGCTTGCTCTTGCCAACAAAAAAATTAATAGGGATTATAAGGTCACGGTACTGCATCCGCTTTCAAATGCGGGCTACTATCCGGGTGGGATGCCGCTCAGCTTAAAGGTTATTTTTGCAAAAGACGGGAAAGTTATGGGCGCTCAGGCTGTCGGATATAGGGGCGTCGATAAACGCATAGACGTACTGGCCACCGCGATTAGATTTGGAGCGAGCGTATTTGACCTTGAAGAGACTGAACTCTGCTATGCGCCGCCGTATTCATCCGCGAAAGACCCTGTCAATATGGCCGGATATTCGGCAGATAACATACTATCGGGCATTATCGACAACATCACCGTCGGGGAGCTTGAAGACCTGCCTGAGGACACCGTCTTGCTCGATGTGCGCACTCAGCGGGAAGTGCAGATGGGGGCTATCCCAAAAAGCGTCAATATCCCGGTGGACAGCCTTAGGGAAAACATAAGCACTCTAGATAAGTCGAAATCGTATATCGTATACTGCGCGGTGGGCATCAGGGCGTATATCGCCTGCCGGATTTTGCTGCAGAACGGATTTAAAAATGTCAGGAACCTTGCCGGCGGTTATACCACATATAATGTTGTCAGCAAGGATTATACGCTAGATATAAAAAATGATTGACCAGAAAGGGCAGATAGCATGTTTTGATTTGGATTAAGAAAGGCTATAAGAGCGGACTGCCCTCTATGCCGAGCGCATGCGGTATAAAGGTTTATAGTGAAAAAGGATATGCATTTTGCATATTCCTTTTTTCTAAATATATCATTTTTATGAACGCTGGTTATTCTTCCGTTTGTTCTATTTTTGCAGATTGTACAGGCTCTGTTTGTTGCTGCTGTTGTTGCTGCTGCTGGTATGGCTGCTGATATGGCTGCTGATATGGCTGCTGGTATGGCTGCTGGTATGGCTGCTGGTATGGCTGCTGATACGGTTGCTGATATGGTTGATACGGCTGTCCATATAGCTGTGCATACTGGGCATTGGGACGCGCTGGGACAAAACATAAGATTGCGGCAACGATGGACAGCAGTTGGACAATTATCATTACAATTATGACGATTTGGGTTTCCGTAGGCATATAAGAAAATAGTGTTCCCATAAAAGCAAGGGACATGATGCAGTAAATCAGCAGCGCATCTGCGGTAACGAGCATCAATATCCCGCCCGCTATACGCTTCGATCTGCAGATTAAAGCACCGATCAGATTGAGCACTACTGCAACGAAAAAGACAGCTCCTGTAATAATCGTAGGCGTTGAATTATAAAACTCATAATTTCCGCTCATAGAAACAATGCCGATTATTGCAAAAATTCCTACGATGACGTTAATGATTCCGGCAATGAGCCCCATTACAAATGCGGACGTTCTAGCATTGGTATTCATAATATAACCTCCTTAAAAAGACTTATTCTTTATCAATGCTATGAATATAGCAAATTCGGCTGCGCTAGAATGTCAAACTTCACTGACTTATTTTTGTTTAATATGCAAGCTTGCTAAGGTCTGCATATTGACGATATACTGATATTAATAAAGATATATTACTCCTATATATTGGTATAGTCAAATATTTTGATATCAACAAACGCCTATTAATATTTACTATATGTATATACTAAAATATATATTTACAACTGAAAAAGCCCGAAAATTTATGTTTTTTTCCATATAGTATGATATAATTAACAAAACAGGGAGGGAGCGTTTATGCAGAATCGAAAGATATCGGATGCGGTCATACGCAGATTGCCAAAATACTATCGGTATTTGTCGGAACTGGAATCGGCCGGGATAAAAAGAGTATCTTCATGCAATATGAGCAAAGAAATGAATTTAAATGCTTCCCAGATTAGGCGCGACCTTAACTGTTTTGGCGGTTTCGGTCAGCAAGGGTATGGATATCAGGTCGAACGTTTAAAGCAGGAGATAATGAAAATCCTCGATATCGGCAGTTCTCATAAAGCTGTCATTGTCGGGGCAGGCAATATTGGACAGGCATTAATAAAATATAAGCATTTTGCGGATGAGGGGTATCATATTGTTGCTGTGTTTGACGCTGATGAAGCCGTCGTTGGAAAGGATGTGGGCGGCATTATTGTTCAGCCGGTATCCGCTATTGCCGAATTTTTTGACAGAGATGTAATCGACATCGGAATTATCGCTGTGCCGAAACAATACGCGCAGAAACTGGCGGACGAACTGGTTGCTCTTGGCGTTAGAGCTATCTGGAATTTTGCACCGATAGATGTTAAGACGGCAAAAGATGTAAGCGTGGAAAACGTACATCTAAGCGATAGTTTATATGTATTATCCTACCATATGAGGGAGAAAAGTGAAAAATATTAATGTTAAAACGCGAAGGCGCTGTGAAATGATCGATATCACGAGCGATGTCGCAAAATGTATAAAGGACAGCGGTATTGTGAGCGGTATCGTTTGCGTTTTTGTACCGCATACGACTGCGGGCGTTTCGATTAACGAGAATGCAGACCCGGATGTTATAAGGGACGTTATGTTCGCGATGGAACGCGCCGTGCCGAATGCAGATTTTCTGCATAGCGAAGGGAATTCGGATGCCCATACAAAAGCGCAGTTGACGGGGTTTTCATTAAACTTAATTGTTGAAGATGCAAGAGTGATACTTGGAACATGGCAAAGTATCTATTTTTGTGAATATGACGGTCCAAGGCAAAGACAGGTCTATGTAAAAATGATAAGTCAAATTTCGGATAAATTGTGAGCTTATTTTTTATATCTTAGACAAAATTATATTTACAAAGACCTTTAATTATTGTATCTTAGGCTGTGTTTGTGTATTGAATCACAAAGTGTGGAAGGAGAATTGATATGCAAAAAAGGGCAAGACAGAATCAGTTGATGAGAAGGTTATTTTTAACGCTTGGCGTTCTTGTTATCGTGCTTATCGTTGTACTGATATTGATGCTTGCAACTGGAGGCCCCAAAGATATTGAAGAACAAAAAGCCCAGCTGAAAGAAACCGGAAGATACATAGAGGGTGTATCAATCGCCGGTGTGGATATATCGGGCATGACATACGCAGAGGCCGGCTCCAATTCGGTTATTGCTAAAAAAACGCAAGAGGTTGTTAATTCTTTCACCTACGTATTTACCATCGCGGGCAAGGAATATAGCTATACTGCCCAAGAGCTTGGTATTACAACAAATCTTAGCGAAATCCTTGAAGAAGCACTATACTTTGGACATATTGGAGACGGTGCAACGATCAGGGACCAGCAGAGGGAGGCAAGGGAAAGTGGAGTAGATTTTGCGGTTTCTCTTTATGCGGATAGAGAAGCAGTTTTAATCAAACTTAAGGAGTATAAACCTAAACTTGATATGATGCCTCAGGATGCAACGCTTAAGATCGCCGATGATGTTCTTGGTGAAGCAAGGTTTACGTACATTGACGAAGTTAAGGGTGTTGATGTAGATGTGGCACAGCTTGCGAGCCTCATATCTGCCAACATCAACAAAGGGAATTTTAGCGCCGCCGAGGCGCCTGTGATCATCACAAATCCCAAAATCGATGTGGAAACTCTAAAGGCCAACACCCGATTGATCGGTACGTACACCTCAGAGTTTAGCGGTGGGACTTTAGATAACCATAATAGAGTGGCCAATATCGAGATCTTGGCCGGTATTATTAACGGTACTATTATTCGGCCGGGTGAAGTCTGGTCGATCAACGATGCTGCTGGGCCAAGAGATGCCCAAACGGCCAAGACGGTCGGATGGAAGGAAGCTCCGGGAATCGCCGATGGCCGGTACAGGAACGAGGTAGGCGGCGGCGTTTGCCAGGTTTCCAGTACTTTGTATAACGCATCGATAAGGGCAGAGATAGAGATCGTAGATAGAAGCCCGCACAGCTGGCCCTCATCCTATGTGCCAAAGGGAATGGATGCGACAATCAGCACCGGCGGTCCGGACTTAAAGCTGTCCAATCCTTACGATATGCCTGTATATATCGCGGCCTATATCAATAAAGACAAGAAAAAGTTGACCGTTGAGATCTTTGGGCCGCCGCTTTCGCACGGATATATAGTAGAGTTTACAACGATTCAGGTGGGCTCCACGATTGCCGGGGAAACCATATACCATTATAATAAAACGCAGTTGCCGGACGGTACGCCGATTGCCGAGGGCGGTTCAGAGACATGGAAGCAATCGCGGGACGGACAGACATGGGAGGTATACAAGCAGTACATGGACAAAAAAGGAAATATTATCTCTTCGAAGCTTTTTACTACCAATCGGTACAGCGCGTTTACGGGTGAGGTCTATGTGAACGGACCGGACCCCGCAGCGCTGACGCCTGCCGAATAAGGCATAACCCTTAAAATGGAATACATTTTGGGCTTAATAAAGCCAAGTTTTGGTATAATATTGTTTACAACTGCTGTATTTTATTGTATGATGTAAAAAGCTATGTTACGGCATAATTTTGGAGGAGACACAATGGCCGACGAGACAAAGAATTCTTTGGATGTGGAACTATCAACAATGGGAGAGACCAAAAAGAATAAAAAAGGAACGAAGACATTTTTGATTGTTTCTGCGTGTGTGCTTATAGCAGCGCTGGCTGTATCGGCCGTGCTGCTGCTTGGCCACCAGGATAACGTTGTACGTATATTGGATTACGGCACGGTGCCGAAAGGCGTTACGGTAGGCAGCATCGATATATCCGGTATGACGGAAGAAGAAGTATTTGCTGCTACCGCGGATATACCGGACGATATGCTAAAAAAGGTTAAATTCTCTTTGGAAGTCAATGGAGAAACCCGTGAGTTTTTGGCTAAAGACTTTGGCGTGAGCACCGATTATCATGACATCGTCGCTCAGGCGGTGGCCTTTGGGCATTTGGGTACTTTTGAAGAGCGTAAGCAGGCTTTTGACACGGCAAGCAACGAAGGGGTTGGTTTTGCAGTCAGCCTCACTGTTAATCAGGAAATTTTGCGTAGCGCTCTTGCTGATTTTAAGAACACGGTGGATACTGCCCCTATTGAAGCGAAATGCGAGTTTATGCCTTGGGGGTATCTTGAAGACGGAACGCCATTTCAGCCGGAAATTTTAAAGATGTTAGAAACGCACGCGCACGGGAAAAATTATGTGATGCCGGCTGGTATTGTGCGCATCCCAGATGAGGAGAGGCCCAATCCGCTGCGGTACAAGTGCTATAATACAAGACAGTACGCAAAAGATTATATCCCGCCGAACGCAAACATCGAGCGCTTTAAATATACAGAAGGAGTGACCGGCCTTGTTCTTGACATCAGCTCGGTGGCAGAACAGGTATTAAGCCAGGTTGAAAACGGAGATTATTCAGTGATAGCAGTACCTGCCGAGGTTACTGAGCCAACGGTACTGACTGAAGACGTAAAAAAAGGAACCCAACTCATTGCTTCCTGGACATCAAGCTATAACAACAGCCATTACGGATACAACCGGAATTATAACATTGCCAAATTATCAAGCATTATCAACGGTGTTATCATACTGCCGGGAGAAACCTGGTCGGTTAACAAGTATGCGGGAGACAGGACGTATTCGGGCGGATGGAAACCTGCTGCGGGCATCAGCGGCGGCGCGTTTGTACCTGAGCCGGGCGGAGGAGTCTGCCAAGTATCAAGTACGATCTATAACGCGGCTCTTAGGGCAGGGCTCGAAATTCCCTATTCAAGCCGCCATTCTATAATCTCTGACTATATTCCGATCGGCCTTGACGCGACAATCAGCTCGGGTGGAGGACCGGATCTGAAGCTAAAGAATCCGTACGATGTGCCGATTTATCTGGTTTCATATATTAACGGATCGGACAAGAATGTTACCGTTGAAATATATGGACCGCTTCCCGTGGATGAGCAGGGAAGAGAGATCATATATGATTTTACGTCCAAAAAAACAGGATCCTCAGGTTCGCCCGGCTCTGTCACAATCGAATCCAAGACGCTGCCGGACGGGACGCCGATTACGCCCGGAGATTCGAAGGACTGGGTCAAGCCACGCGGAGCGTCTTACGCCACGGTCTATAAGCATATTCTACTTGCGTCTGACGGCTCCCAACTGAGTGAAAAAGAGTTTTATAAAGCAACCTATAGGGCGATTACAGGAAAGGTGTATTATAATCCCCCTCTTCAACCGACACCGGGGCCAGCCCCAACTGATGAGCCGGGTCCCCCGGCGCAAGACGACGGTGATGTGCTCGATCCCGATGAGGTCAACGAAGATATATAGGTATATTTATAAAAGCAATATTGACGAAAATATCTGATAGTGATATGATAAATTTGCAGCAATGTAATTGCTGTGATTAAAAATATAATGGTCTGAGAAATGATGAAGGAATTCCTAACCTTGCGTAGTGTTCTAAGAAACATTTAACCTGAGTTATGAAATGTCATCTAGTCTTGTGAACCATGAATATGTAAAAGGAGAAAAAATGTTTGAAGACAGAACACTGACGTGTGCGGATTGCGGTTCAGAATTTGTATTTACCGTATCCGAGCAGGAATTCTATCGTGAAAAAGGGTTCGAGAATGATCCGAAGAGATGTCCCGAATGCCGTCAGTCGAGAAAGAGCCAGAGAAGAGGCGACCGCCCGATGTACAATGCTGTTTGTGCGGAATGCGGCGCGGAGACAAAGGTTCCTTTCCAGCCAACAGGTGAAAGACCTGTTTATTGCAGCGATTGTTTCAGGGCCAGAAGAGAACGCTATTAGAACAGGGTTAAAAAGCCGAATAACGCTGTGTACGATACGTACACAGCGTTTTTTGTTAAGGCTTTAGCCAATCAATACAAAAGTAGTGCGCGAGAGATACTTATACAGCTATGCAAATATAAAGGGATAGAGATATTGGAAGGACATTTGATGCCAGATCACATACATATGCTCGTAAGCATACCCCAAAAAATAAGTGTTTCAAGCTTTAGGGGATATCTGAAAGGGAAAAGTGCATTGGTTTTGATTTTCCTGAAATTTAGGGCTTATATGAGGTTGGGCATATAAGACGAACATTGACGTTTGCCGTGGCACAGTGGTAAAATACACAAAAGCAAATTCGGAGGTTTATCATTATGAGCAATTTATTATACAATGAGATTCTTGATATGCTCGAAAACGACAGCAAGATCAGCGTGGAAGATATGGCCATAATGGCAGGTGTTTCTGCTGGGGAAATCAGCCAGGCCGTTGCAAAACTTGAAAGTGAGAATATCATTGTTAAATATACTGCGATTGTCAACAGGGAAAAGGTCTCATCGGAAGAAGCGGAAGCGCTCATAGAGGTAAAGGTCGTACCCAAGAGAGGCCTCGGATATGATGATTTGGCTGAGCGTATCTACCGTTTTTCCGAAGTCAAGTCTGTATATCTGATGTCCGGTACTTACGATTTATCGGTTGTGGTTAGGGCCGCCAGTATGAAGCAGATATCGCAGTTCGTGTTTGAAAAGCTGGCCGTTCTTGACGGTGTATCGAGCACCGTCACGCACTTTATTATGCGCAAATACAAAGAACAAGGCGTTATCCTTACAGAGAAAGAGCCAAAAGAGAGGCTGGTGATCTCACCATGATTATAGAAAATTTGATTTCAAAAAGAGTCAATGACGTACCGCCGTCAGGAATACGCAAGTTTTTCGATATCGCGAGCGAAATGAAAGATTGCATCTCACTTGGCGTTGGTGAGCCGGATTTTGATACGCCGTGGAACATACGGGAAAGTGCTATATACGCGCTTGAATCGGGGCGGACGCATTATACATCAAACCACGGCTCAACAGACCTTCGAAAAGAGATTTTGCGATACCTTGATCTGCGGTTTTCTCTTAAATATGATATCAGTCAGGTTGTGGTCACGGTGGGCGCCAGCGAGGCGCTGGATCTCGTTTTTAGAGCGCTGATAAATCCGGGAGACGAGATACTTGTGCCTGCTCCGTCATACGTCTCTTATATGCCGGGCGTCAGTTTCGCAGGTGGAACGCCTGTCCCGATGCTGCTGAAGGAAAATCAGAATTTTAGGCTGACACCCGAGAGCATTGTAAGCGCCATCACTCCAAAAACAAAGGCCATCGTTCTGCCGTTTCCGAACAATCCAACCGGTGCGATAATGACCCGGGAAGATTATGAGAGGATACGGCCGATCATTATACAAAACGACCTGCTGGTAATTACGGACGAAGTCTACGCGGAGCTGACATATGGAAGCGCTCATTGCTCGATCGCATCACTGCCCGGCATGATCGAAAGGACGGTTGTGATCAACGGGTTCTCCAAAGCGTTTGCGATGACGGGCTTTAGGCTTGGATATGCTGCCGGGCCAAAGCCGATTATTGATGCAATGGTTAAGATACACCAGTATTCTATGCTGTGTGCGTCGGTATTTAGCCAGGACGCCGGACTTGAGGCGCTGCGGTTTGAATGCAACAACGGCTTTCCGCAGGTTCGAAACATGGTAGCCGAATATAACAGAAGAAGGCGGCTTATGTATGCCGCGTTTAATGAAATGGGTCTCAAATGCTTTGAGCCGCTTGGCGCGTTTTATATGTTTCCGAACATCAGCGTGACCGGGCTTGACGCAGAAACGTTCTGCAAGAGGCTGCTGTTCGAGAAAAAGGTGGCCTGTGTGCCCGGAGTAGCATTCGGGGATAATATGGAAAATTATATTAGATGCTCTTACGCATCTTCGCTTGAAAATATCAAACTGGCACTTTCGCGGATCAAGAGCTTTGTGGACAGTTTGTAACAGGAGAGAAAATGCCCAAGGTTTATATTGCAAAGTGCAGCGATTACGATTATGACCGTGTTGAAGACGCTGTTTTAAAAGGGATCGAGGCGCTTGGCGGGCTTAACAAGCTGCTGAAAGGCAAACATACCGTAGCCGTCAAGCCAAACCTGCTTAAAATGCATAAGCCGGAGGATTGCGTTACCACGCACCCACTCGTTGTTGAAAGTGTTCTGAAGGCAATTGTAGGCAGCGGCAGAAAAGCGACCATCGTGGAAAGCCCGTCGGGCCCATATTCGATCAGGAACCTTCAGCCCATATATCACGCCACAGGAATGGTTGATGCCGTAAACAGCGCCGGAGCTGCGCTAAATGATAATTTTGATGTAGAGCAGGTTTTTTTGGAACACGGTCGCGCTGTCAAAAATATGCGGATCGCCAAGGCAGTGCTCAATGCGGACAGTGTGATCACGGCAGCCAAACTAAAGACGCATACGATGATGACTTACACAGGGGCGGTCAAGAACCTGTTTGGCGTTGTGCCTGGCCTTTCAAAGGCAGAATGCCATTTTAGATTACCTGACAAAGAAGACTTTGCCCGGATGATCGTTGATATCGCAGAATTTGTGCGCCCTGATATCAGCGTCATTGATGCTGTATGGGCAATGGAAGGCGACGGCCCCTCAGCCGGTGATAAACGCCATATTGGGGCAATTATCATATCGGACAGCCCGTATGCGGCGGATTTCGTTGCGGGCCGAATCATTGGCCTTGACTGGCGCGATAATCCGGTCATCAAATGCGCTGTGGAAAGAGGCCTTGTATGCGAAGACAGCATAGATATCATCGGCGATAGCATAGAAGACCTGATCGTTGCTGACTTCGTTATGCCGAAAAACTATAGAGCTAACCTCCTTAAAAATCGTGTTCCCAAGTTCATGGAAAAGGCGATTATTAAGCGGCTTGTGCTTTACCCGAAGTTTAATACTTCAAAGTGTATTGGGTGCGGCATATGCGCAAAAAGCTGTCCAAATGGCGCGATCATCTTAAAGAAAAACAGACCTGTATTTGATAGGCGTAGATGTATTAACTGTTTTTGCTGCCATGAGCTGTGCCCTAAGAAG
>JBMNOU010000057.1:0-11283 GCA_050943215.1 Christensenellales bacterium
GATCGAAGAGAGAGCGTCAAGGATCGGCTGGGTAAACGCAGCGAACCCTATCCTTTGTGCGGAGTGTTTAATGATAAACGAAAACTGCCAGCCGTTCATATCCGTATAGATCGTGCCGCCGCCCGTTATACGCCGGACAATGTTAATATTATGGGCTTTGGCGAACGGCATGTTGATCTCTGACAGCGTGTTTTGGTACCGGCCGATCATCAGAGTGGGATTCGTCCTCCAGAACATGAAATATCCATCAGAAATATCGAGCTCATCCATTGCGTATCTTTCAAAAGCGAACCAGAACGTAGCGTCTGTGCTGTCGCAATTGATATATATCATAGGCTAAGGTTCCTTTCCGGCATACGCCTTTGCTCGCTCTGATACCGCTGGCCGCTCTGTTATCTCGCTGTCAGCTCGCGCATGCCCTCGGCCGCATTGTATGAGCTTCGCACCAGAGGCCCGCTAGCAACGTATCTGAACCCTTTTTCTTTGGCGATGCGTTTATATTCTTCGAACTGCTCAGGATGGATATATTCTATGACAGGCAGATGGTGCTGTGAGGGCTTAAGGTATTGGCCAATAGTCAGCATGTCGCAGCCGGCAGCGGCGAGATCGTCCATTACGGACAGAACTTCTTCTCTGGTTTCGCCAAGTCCCACCATCAGTCCGGATTTGCTGTATATACCATCTCCGCGCTCACCTATCCGTCTAATCAGCTCGATAGACAATGCATATAGTGCCATTGGGCGCACCGTAGCGTACAGCGACGGCACTGTTTCTACATTGTGGTTGATGATCTCCGGACGCGCGCCGATTACTGTATCTAGAGCATCTGCGCTGCCCCGAAAATCAGGTATCAGCACCTCGACGGTACTTTGCGGCAGCCGCCGCTTTAGTGCGGTTACCGTTGCCGCAAAATGCGCGGCGCCACCGTCTGAAAGGTCATCCCGCGCGGGGCTGGTTACGACAATGTGGATGAGGCTAAGCTTTTGAGCTGCTTCCGCAACGCGCTCGGGCTCGGCAGGGTCGGGGGGCTCGGGTTCCCCTTTTCGTACGGCGCAGAACCGGCAGTTTCTTGTACAGATATCGCCTAGTATCATGAACGTGGCCGTGCCGGCCTTAAAGCATTCGCCCCTGTTTGGGCAGTTTGCGCCCTCGCACACGGTATTCAGCGAGAGTGACCTTAGCAGCATCTCCATTTCACGGACCGCGGCAGGGTCATATCTCTTTTTGAGCCATTCGGGTTTGTTGGTTATTGCCATGAAATTCTCCTTATATGATGCTATGTCAATATGATATCGTATCAGAAGGGTATAATCAACGCTGTCTATTTGTATTATACTATTCGAACGGCACGGCAGATGGTATCACTTTTAGATCAAACGGCTGAAAAACAAATGGTTTATATAGAGATACCCTTGGCGCATAGTCATTGATATTGCCCCTTAAAAATGGTAGAATATTTCCATGAACGATGAAACGAAAATAAAGGTATCGGGCGGCGCGGGCCGGCTTGATAAATATCTTGCGGAGAGCCTCCCGCTCTCACGGTCAAGCATCAAAAACGCAATCATTTCGGGCGAGGTGACCGTCAACGGCAGCCCGGCAAAACCGGGTGACAGGCTAAAAGACGGCGATGTCGTAATTGTACGTACGCAACAGATCAAAGAGAAGCCTGTTGTGCCCGAGGACATCCCCATCAACATCGTTTACGAGGACAAATCATTTGCTATCATCAACAAGCCTCAGGGTATGGTGGTACATCCCGCGCCGGGCAACCGCACCGGTACTCTTGTGGGCGCTCTTCTTTTCCGCGTCAAAGATTTATCGGGTATTGGCGGGCCGCTTAGGCCGGGTATCGTGCACCGGCTTGACAAGGATACATCCGGGCTTATTATCATCGCGAAAGACGATGAGGCGCACGCTTGTTTGTCAAGGCAGATCGAAAACAAGACCGCGAAGCGGATATATGATGCGATTGTGCACGGCAATATCCGCGAGGAATCCCTTACGGTAGACAAAAGCATAGGCAGGAGCCGGCATGACAGGAAGAAGATGGCGGTGGACGCATCCGGCCGCGATGCCGTTACGCATATAAGGGTACTCGAACGGTTCGGACAGTTCACGTATATCGAGGCGTCTCTCGAAACGGGACGCACACATCAGATACGGGTGCATCTCGCTAGCATCGGAAGGCCTATTGCGGGTGATACCGTCTATGGCCCCAAAAAAGCGCGTCTGCACGCCGGCGGACAACTGCTGCACGCGAAAACGCTAAAGCTATGCCATCCCGAAACGGGCGAAGAGATGGAATTTTATGCGCCGCTGCCCGAGTATTTTGCGCGCGTACTTCGGGGCCTGAGGGGCGGACAGCCGAACTGATCTATCTGGATGCATGAAAAAGCGCTGGCAATTGGTTGACTTTTGAAAGATCGTTGACTATAATACATAATGTGTTAAAAAACTCCCATTGTCGGGCCAAACGTCCCGTGGGGTATGGGAGGGAGGGTAATAGTGTGGCTGAAATACGTGTCGGTGAAAACGAATCGCTAGAAAATGCGCTTAAGAGGTTTAAGCGTCTGACCGCGAGAGAAGGCACATTGGCGGAGCTTCGCAAACGCGAACATTACGAAAAGCCGAGTGTCAAGAGAAAGAAAAAGGCAGAAGCTGCCCGTAAGAGAAAGCGCTGAGGGCATACATATTTTGGCATATAAACCCGAGACTTTGTTCTCGGGTTTTGTTATTTCCCGGGTATGCGCTTAAGGATGCGGATTACGAATAACCGGTGTGTAGCCGGGGCGGGGCAGTTTGTTAATAAAGGCATAGTGGTAAAAAGGAATGCTATAGGCGAGGCGCTGCTGTTTGCGCCGCGCCTATAGCACTTCGTCCGCCGGACGGCCCGGATTAGTTAAGTATAGAGTCGTATCGGCAGGTATGTAAATCGAGATAGGCCGCGGCATTGCCTATATCGCCCGTACGCCGGGATACGTTGTCGTAGACGAGATCTGCGGCGAATAACCAATAATATAGCGTGAAGGATGTGCTCGGACACACCCTTCTTTTTTTTATCACTCTAGCATAATAATGATTAAGTGATATATGGCCGGAGTGATATATTTTGAGTAAAAAAATAAGCGAGATCAAAAAGGGAATCGTACAGCGGTTTGAGCTGGCGCCCGAGGCGGTTGGATGCATACGGCTCACTGTAATTGACAATACGCATGCTTACCTCGAAAACTACAAGAACGTTATTGAGTATACGCAAAAGCGCGTGAGCGTAAATGCGGGCGCATACAATATCGTGATTGAAGGCGGCGGGCTCGAGCTAGAGAGTTTCGGAAAAGAGAACGTGACGGTTAGGGGAGCCATCGCGTCTATACGGTACGAAAATATTTCGCGAAGAGGTTAACACACTTTGAGAATATGGTATTTTATTTTTGGATATGTTATGATACGCGTAGAAGGGTTGTCTCTCGAGAAGTTCCTTAACATGGCATCCCGCGAGGGCATCAGGGTTTTTGGGATTACACGCGTATCATATACCGTACTGCGCGCAGGTGTCAGCGCAGCCGGCTACAGGCGGCTTTCCAAAATTGCTTCGGAGCAGTATACTGTCATCAGAGAAAAAAGCTTTGGTTTGCCTTTCGGAATTGGATGGCTGATAAAAAGAAAGGCGCTATTGATTGGCCTTTTTGTGGTGGCGGCTGCTATCTTTACGGCGTCGCTGTTTGTTTGGGAAATAAGGATCACCGGTATCGAATATCATAAGGCAGCACGTCTGCTAACTGAGCTTGATACGCTTGGCTTAAGACCGGGCATGCTAAAGAGCAGCATCGACTTAAAAGAGCTTGAGATGCGGCTTATCATTGATCACGACGAGTTCGCTTGGATCGATATCGGTTTTAAGGGCGTTGTGGCGAATATTGAGATCATACCAGCAGAACCGGTGCCCGAGATCGTAGACGACAAAACGCCGTGTAACATTGTCGCTAAAAAAGACGCGTATATTGAAAATGTGACGGTAAAAGCGGGCCGTGCGTCGGTTAAGGCGGGTGATACCGTACGGGCGGGCGATATGCTGATATCCGGCGTTGTTTGGGACGAGGGCGCTCCGCGGATGCTGTTCGCGGCGCGGGGTGAAGTAATCGGCAACGTCTGGTATACGTCAGTCGCTTCGGTGTCAATGTTCAATGAAACGCACCAAAAAACGGGACGGACTGAGATTGAACGTGTCATTTATATCGGAGGGGACAGCGCATCGGTGGAAGGGCCGTGTACGTTTGACGTTTATGACACGCAAATAAAAGAGGAATATTATATCGGCGGGGGGCTTTTTTTGCCCGTTAAGGTTGCTGTGCTTGAGCATAGCGAGGCAACCGTGACAAAGACGCCCAAACCGTTTGATACATTGATGGTATATCTTGAAGAGAGGGCGTATTACGACGCGCAGGCTAAGGTGCCGCAGGATGCGCGTATCGTGGGTCACAGCACGGTCTTTAAAGTAATGGACGACATAATGACCGCTACAGTTTATTTAAAGACACAGGAAGATATCGGAAAAGCCGTTTATCTGGAGGATGAAATTTGAATACCAGCACCGTTGAACTCGGAATCGAAGTCGACAATATTGAACAGTTGATAGAGCTTTTTGGCACATTTGACGAAAACGCCAAAGCGATAGAAAAGGAAACGGGAGCAAGCATCATTTCGCGCAACACGCACATCGTGATATCCGGAAAGGAAGAGGAATCGGCGCTGGCCAAAGTGGTTGTGGACAAGCTTTTGGGCATGGTACGCAAGCATGAAAAACTGGACGTTTCCAAGATCCGTTATGCGGTGGAACTGGCGCGTGAAGGCAACGCAGACGCTATCGAGGAGATCATGGCTGACGTAATTGCAATTACGCATAAAGGACGGCAGGTAAGAAGCCGTACGATAGGGCAGAAACGCTACGTAAAGGCAATACGGGAAAATACGGTGATTTTTGCGATCGGCCCGGCGGGCACCGGAAAAACGTATCTTGCGATGGCCATGGCAATTGTTGCGCTTAAGAATAAAGAGGTAGAGAGGATTATACTGACGCGCCCGGCTGTGGAGGCCGGTGAGAATCTTGGGTTTTTGCCTGGCGATCTGCAAAACAAGGTGGATCCGTATCTGCGGCCGCTGTATGATGCGCTGTATGAATTCCTTGGAGGAGAAATGTTTGCGCGGCTTTCGGAGCGAGGCGTCATTGAGGTAGCGCCGCTGGCGTATATGCGCGGGCGCACGCTTTCGGACGCATTTATTGTACTCGATGAGGCACAAAACTGCACGGAAGAGCAGATGAAGATGTTTTTAACCCGGTTCGGGGATAATGCGAAAGTTGTAGTGACGGGTGATATCACCCAGATCGATTTGCCGCGCGAGAAGAGAAGCGGCTTAAAGCAGTGCATCACAATTCTGGAAGATGTGGAAAAAATCAGCGTGCAGTATTTAACGCACAGGGACGTTGTGAGGCATCCGCTTGTTCAGAGCATTGTAAAGGCATACGAAAGGTATGAAAAGACGGGCAGGAGGTAGGATATGCGCAATGGGGTTCTAAGAAAAAAAGCGGTATCCAATCAAAGGGCGGTTGCCGTGATCACCAGTGTGGTAACGCTGATCATTGTGTTTATTTTTGTTGCGATATCAGTCACGCCGGTTAAGTATGATATCGCGGCGGGAGAAGTCGCGCCGGCCACGATTACCGCAGGGCGAGAGGTCGTTGATACAGTTTCGACCCAGGCGGCGGCCGAGGAGGCAAAGGCGCTGGTGCAGCCTGTATATACGATAGACGAAACGGTCACGGCTAATATCAAGCAGCATATCAATGGTTTTTTTGACAGCGCGGTATCAGCAGCCGGGGCACTCAAAGATGCGTACATCAACAGCAAGATCGCATACGCGGGAGAAGGCGCAACGAGAGAGGATTTTGAAAAGAATTTTGACGCGTCCAAGGTCAATTGGGAAAGTTTTATGACCGAAGACAAGATGAGCGAAATCAGAACGATGCTGGGCATAGCGGATATACCCAACGCTGCTATTTATGCGCTTGCGGCACAGGACGCGCAAGGCATACGGGATATCGGGAAGTCGGTTGGCGCTATTGTATCCGACGCCCTTGACGGCGGCATAATGAAAGAACATCTGCAGTTAAGACGCGATGATTTAAGGCGTAGGATTGAAGAGGTATATACAGAGGTCGGCCTGTCGTCGTTTGCGTATCTTCCTGTTAATAAACACCTTGAAGCCAATCTGCTTTTTGATGCGGAAGCAACGGATGCGGCTATGAAAGCTGCCGCTAAGGCGGTCGAGCCCGTTACATATAAGCAGAACCAAACGGTCGTCGTCGAGGGAGAGGTGGTTACCGAGGCACAGCTTGCGGTGCTGATATCGCTGGGCGTTGTTGGCGGTCAGGCGGTTAATATTATGCTGTATGTAGGCATGTTCCTGTTTATGGCGCTGATTTTTGCCGTTTACGCAGTATATCTCATACAGTTTGACAGCGAGGTAATCACCGAGACGAAGAAGCTTATTGTGTTTGCGGTCATTACCATTATAATTGTTGCGATTTCCGTGCCGCTCTCGCGGCTGGATACGCGTATTATTCCTGTCTTTTTTGGGACAATGCTGGCCAGCGTGATCGTATCGCAGCGCAGTGCGCTTGCGCTCAATGTGTTCCTAGCGTTTATCGTGGGTGCGGTGTCTTCATGGGAAACGGGGCTCTTGAGTGAAACGATGCTAAGGACGGTAATGATAACGATCATTGGCGGTACTGTTTCTGTATTTGCGCTTTACCGGCCCGGATACAGGGCGGCACTGATATACGCGGGGCTCATCGCGGGCAGCGTAGGCGCGGCTTTGACCGTGCTGACGGACGTTGTGGGCAGCGCGAATATCGTAACTGATAAACTGCTTGCCGACTGCGTATATGCGCTGGGCAGCGGGCTTTTGTCGGGTGTGCTGGCAATCGGTACTCTGCCTGTCTGGGAAGCGGTATTTAGGGTATCGACCCCGGCCAAGCTGCTTGAGCTTTCCGATCCAAACCATCCGCTACTCAAACGTCTTACCGTTGAGGCACCGGGGACATACCATCATAGCATATTGACGGCCAACCTCGCCGAAGCGGGCGCAGATGCGGTAGGCGCGAATGCATTGCTCTGCCGTGTAGGCGCGTATTATCATGACGTAGGCAAGCTGAAAAGTCCAAAATATTATAACGAGAATCAAAAAGGCGAAAATCCGCATGACATGCTCGATCCGAGAGAAAGCGCAAAGATCATCACGTCGCACCTGACACATGGATTAGAGCTGGCCCACAAGCATAAGCTACCGGGAGACGTGCAGAGGATAATGGTGCAGCACCACGGTGACTCATTCGTTCCGTATTTTTTGCATAAAGCGAAAGAAGCAGGGATGGATATAGACGATGCGCTGTTTAAGTATCAGGGCAGCCGGCCGTCCACAAAAGAATCGGCTGTGGTTATGCTTGCGGATTGCGTAGAAGCGGCGGTAAGGAGCCTTGACGAGCCGGATAAGGAACAGGTGAGGGATATGATTAACAGCTTGATCCGGTCCAAATACAACGAGGGACAGCTCGACGAGTGCCCTTTGAGCCGGCGGGATCTAAACGTGCTCGCCAAGGCGTTTCTCAATGTGTTCGATGGCGCTTTTCACGACCGCATCAAATATCCAGGGCAGGAAAACAATGCTGAAACTTGAAATCATAGTTAAGGAAACGAAAATAACCGGCGATATCAGACGGGCAGCCAGACGGGCGGCCAAGGCTGCGGCCAGCGTTGAAGGGAAAAAAGGACGGCTGCGTGTGAGCCTGCTTTTTACCGATGAGGATAATATTGAGCGGCTCAACGCGAGGTACAGGGGGATGGACAAACCGACGGATGTACTGTCATTTCCATCGGGCGAGTCATATTTTCTCGGCGATATAGCGCTTTCACTGCCGCGTGCGCGCCGTCAGGCAGAGGAATTTGGGCATTCTGTCGGGCGCGAGGTAGCGTTTCTTACCGCACATTCTATGCTGCATCTTTTTGGGTATAATCACGAAGACGCGGCAGGCGAAACGGCGATGCGCGAAAAACAGCGGCAGATCATGAAAAAAGCGGGGTTTGAACTGTGATCACATACGAAGAGCTGCTAAAGGCGGCTGAGAAAGCGAAAGAAAATGCGTACGCGCCGTATTCTAGGTTTCGCGTGGGCGCGGCGCTGCTTGCAAAGAGTGGTAAAGTGTATACGGGGGCCAACGTAGAAAGCGCATCGTATAGCGTATCATGCTGTGCCGAACGCAGTGCGCTTTATGCCGCGGTTAGCAGCGGGGAAACGGCATTTTTGGCGATCGCTGTCACATCGGATTCAAAGCGCGTCACATACCCTTGCGGCATATGCCGGCAGGCGCTTTGCGAATTTTCGCCTGGTATGGATGTGATATCTGCAAACAACGATCTTAAATATGAGACGAAAACGCTGGACAGTTTGCTGCCACATGCGTTTTCCGGCAAAGAGATGGAGAAGTGAATGGAGCATAAGGCGGCATTTATTGCTATCGTCGGTAGCCCAAACGTAGGCAAATCGACGCTGATGAATTATATTGTCGGCGAGAAGGTGGCTATTGTGTCAAGCAAACCACAGACGACCCGAAACAGGATTGCGGGTATATTGACCGGCAGGGATTTTCAAATGATATTCCTCGATACACCCGGCGTGCACAGCCCGAAAAACAGGCTTGGAGAGTTCATGGTCAAAACGGCGTTTGATGCGCTGCGCGATGTTGACGCAGTGCTTTTTATGTGCGACGCAAAGTATGGCCTCGGTGAGAGGGATAGAGGACTGCTTGGACAGCTTGTCAAGGGCGATCTTCCCGTTGTTGCGGCGGTCAACAAAACGGACGCGGCAGCAAGAACGAGAAGCACGGAAATGGCTCAGCAGGTGATAAGCGCGGGGATTGACCCGCTTAACGTATTCCAGATATCCGCAAAGACTGGAGAGGGCGTTGACGAACTGATGATGTCGCTTAAGCGCTATCTTGTGCCTGGCCCAAGGTATTATCCCGAGGATGCGTATACTGACCAGCCTGAGCGTATGGTCGCTGCTGAAATGATCCGAGAAAAAGCGCTGAACGCTTTAAAGGAAGAGGTGCCGCACGGTATCGGTGTCAGCATCGACAGTATTGCCCGCAGGGAAGACAAGGACATTATTGACGTTTCGGCAACAATTATCTGCGAGCGGCCGGGGCACAAAGGCATCATCATTGGCAAGGGCGGAAAGATGCTGCGGCGTATTGGGTCTGAGGCAAGAAAAGACCTCGAAATGCTTTTCGGAATGAAGGTGTTTCTCAAGGTGTGGGTGAAGGTCGAGGAAAACTGGCGGGACAGCGCGCGCGTGATGCGATCCCTCGGTTACGAATAAGGAAATACCGTGAGAAAGACACCGGGTATCGTCTTGAGGACGGCGGATTTTAAAGATAGCGATAGAATGCTGACTCTGCTGACAAAAGACTTTGGGCTGATGGCCGCAAAGGTAAGGTCTGCCAAGAAACAGACATCAAAGCTGTTTTCTGCGTCGTCGCTTTTTTGCTGCGGAGACTACGAGTTTTATGAAAAGGGCGGATATTATGGCGTTAGGGGCTGCCGCATCAGGTACACATTCCACCACCTGCTAGGCGATTACGACGCATTTTCCGCAGCGTGTTTTATTGCTGATGCCGCCGGCAAAGTGGCACAGGAGGATTTTGCCGCGCCTAAGCTGTTTGCGCTGACAGTATGCGCGCTTTACGCGCTTGATACTGCGGCGGTATCGCCTGGCACGGTTCTTTGCTATTTTATCCAGAGGCTGCTCTGGCTCGAGGGGCTTTATCCTATCCTTGACGCATGCGTGGTATGTGGCAGCGCTAAGAATATTTCCCGATTTTCCATCGAACATGGGGGAGCCGTCTGCGGCACATGCGCGAAAACCCATGCGGGCGTTGCTGCGGATAAAGATGTTTTTGCGGCGCTTAGCGGCATGGCGTGCATATTGCCCAAGGACATCGGGGTAGTCAGCCTACTTAAAGATACGGAAAGAAAGCTTAAATCCCTGCTTGTAGATTATCTTGAATATAACCTGCAAAAGCCTTTAAAATCGTCACGGTTTATCAGAAAATGACATCAAACCCACAAAAGCATTGCAAATAGAGTTTTGTGGGAAAAGGCAGCTCTATTTTTTAAGGCCGCCCAAAGCCGTCGCAAAAATTTAAATAATTGATGGCGGATGGATATTGACATTGGGACGTTAGTATGATAAAATTCCGTCTTGTCGGTTGCTCATAGTATGTGAGCCTGTCGGCGGCTGACCATGGGCGCCTGTAGCTCAGGTGGATAGAGCAACGGCCTTCTAAGCCGTGTGTCCGGGGTTCGAGTCCCTGCAGGCGCGCCAAAGCTTTTTTGGGGTGTAAAGGGATCCCGAAGGGGCGGCATATGGTGGGTATAGCTCAGTTGGTTAGAGCGCCAGGTTGTGGCCCTGGAGGCCGTGGGTTCGAATCCCACTACTCACCCCATTTAAGGCTGACTGGTGATGGGGTGTAGCCAAGTGGCAAGGCACGGGACTTTGACTCCCGCATTCGTAGGTTCAAATCCTGCCACCCCAGCCAAACAACTGCGGTTTTGTCCGGTTTAAATACGTTATGACCCATTAGCTCAGGCGGTAGAGCACTTGACTTTTAATCAAGGCGTCCGGAGTTCGAATCTCCGATGGGTCACCATTAAAAGCTCGATAATACTAACGATTCGGGCTTTTTCTTTTTTATCACCTAAATATATATGCTCAAAATGTCATTTTTTTATATGGCTATTAATGGCTTGCCGTACCTTTAAATCTGTTCATCAAACACATGTAATGCCTTATTATAAAGTGAGGTAGCGTATGGATTATATTTCAACAAAAGAAGCGGCTGAGAGATGGGGCATCTCGCGCAAGACTGTGCTTTAATGGATTTCGTTAGGCAAACTACCACAAGCACAAAAACTCGGGAGAGATTGGCTGATATCGTACTTTCTATTGCTGATTATAATGGCGACGGGATCCCATTTTCAGTGTTTTTGTTATTTGGGATAAGCTAAATGTTTTTGACACTATATAATTAATATGGTATTATCAATCAAAATAATTTAAGAATTTGGAAAAACAATGATTATAAATATATTAGAATACCTTGAAGAGGCTGTTAAAAATTATCCGGAAAAAGTTGCATTTATCGACCAAAAAAATTCAGTTTCCTAT
>JBMNOU010000082.1:0-7295 GCA_050943215.1 Christensenellales bacterium
AAGTACACTAGCTATAAGAAATGAGCATAAAAAATTTTGATCATTGTTTTATAATATGGGTTTTAGATTCTCTATGTTCAGAGAACGTTATACAACTTTCCGCCAACATTAATAAGATTATACCAAAAAGTATTTTAATCAAATTTCGCCATCTGATTTATATATTCATTGAATACTTTTTTACCGAAACAAACGAAAAAGACCTTTTTTAATACATCATCCGGATACTTGATCAGCATTTTTTTTACTGCTCTGCATGCGATTCCCGCTGCATTTTCTACCGGATAGCCATAAATCCCTGTGCTGATCGATGGAAAAGCCACTGTTTTAGCGCCATTTGATATTGCGGTTTCAATAGAATTGACATAGCATGAATCTAGCAATTCATCTTCGCCAAGGCTGCCGCCTCTCCATATAGGCCCGACAGTATGAACGACCATTTTACATGGCAGGTTATATGCCCTTGTTATCTTTGCATGCCCTGTTTCACAGCCGCCAATCGATCTGCATTCTATTAGCAACTCAGGACCTGCCGCTCTGTGTATTGCGCCATCCACACCTCCTCCACCAAGCAGGGAATTGTTCGCGGCATTTACAATCGCATCTACTGTCATTTGAGTGATATCACCCTCTATAACTTCTACTCTGTCAGTAAAATTTGTTTTACTCATGATAGATTTCTCCCCTTTATCATCATTGATTGACGGTTATTTATCCTCGCTTTCTGGAAAATTGACGGGTAACGGTATAGGCTGCTGAAAAGTGGTTTTCAGATAATAATATCGCTCTTCCTTGGCTGATTTGATCAATCCCATCATTGCTTCTAAGGAATGCAGCGCCATTTCTCCGCTTGCGCGTATTGGCCTTTTGTCTCTGATGGCATACACCATGTCAACAAGGCCAATCCCCCGGCTATTCTTCTCATGGCTGGTCTCATTAAACGGATGCACCACTTTTACCTCTTCCCATTCGTCATATGGTTTGCGCCTCAGTTTTGGCACTATCTGCCATCTATATCTATCCTGTGTCATTAAAAACACCGGCCCCCCAAAAAGATTCGGCCCATCCGCCGGATCAGTATCGTTAATGCATATGGTCCCCTTTGTACCGTAAATTTCAAGTCGAGGCAGCGCAGAATCCCATACATCAAAACTGGTGGTCAGCGTTGCTATAGCCCCGTTATTAAATTCAATAACACCGGTAATGTGCGTATCCACAACGACGTCAAAGATTTCGCCCTTTTTGGGGCCGTCTCCAATTTTTCGTTTATCGAAAGTCTTTTTAGACATAGCACAGCATTTTTTTACAGGGCCGATTAATGATAAAAGTGCCGTAATATAATAAGGTCCCATATCAAGAAGCGGCCCGCCACCCGGCAAGTAAAAAAACTCTGGAGTGGGATAAAATGATTCGTGCCCATGGCTTAAGAAAAAAGCGCTGGCCCCGATAACATCACCTATACTGCCATCATCAATAATCTTTCTGCATGTCTGCAGCCGTCCACCAAGAAAAGTATCGGGTGCGCAGCCAACGGACAGACCCTTTTCTTTAGCCAGTGATAAAATCTCCTCGCCTTCTTCAAATGTGGCTGCCAACGGTTTTTCTGAATACACATGTTTTCCGGCATTAAGTGCTTTCATCGTTAAAGAAGCATGGACTTCAGGAAGCGTTAAATTAAGTATAACATCAATATTTGGGTCTTTAATTAATTCATCGCCCGTTGCATAGGCTTTGGGAATATTATGCTGAGCCGCTTTTTTTTGAGCTTTTTTAAGATGCCTGCTTGCACATGCTACGATATTAACAATATCATATTTCTTTAAGTTGTTAATATAAACATCGCTTATATCCCCTATACCTAAGACACCAATATTTACTTTATTCATTTCTGCTGACACCCCTTTTCGAATAATAATTAGCACTATATCCAATTATAGCATATGGTACTATAAACATACAATATCTTGATTTACCCGTTTAACTTCAATCCGATATACCGTGCAGGATTGTTATCTTAAATCTATTTTTCTCTTTTTATATAGATCGCGTAACTTCGCCGGGATAAATGTGAAACATCAGCTATCAAAATAAGGGCATGTATATTGACGCAGTAGATATTTTTTTATATGATAAATAGGATTCAAAAATAAATTAAATGGTATTGTATAAAAAGGATAAGACGTTCCAGCCTTTGCATATTGATTTTGGTTTTGGGAGCTTTCATTCTACCGCTAAATAGCTTTTCTTTTCGGCTAGTATTGCGCTGTATAGGGTTTCGAATGTGATTAAATCATTAAATATTAAAGGAGGATTGCCATGATGACATCAAAACAAGTCATTGAAAAGGCGCTGGATAAAGGTGGTGGAGTGTTGCGGCTGGCTCCTGCATGGGTGCCAAGATCTTTCTGCCGTCCAGGCAAAAGGCTCAAGCTTCATCCTAATGATTATTATGTATTAGGACTTGAAAGAGGAGGCATCGATGAACGCTGGTTTGCTTCTACCACACCCGCAGATAACGGGCCATTAACACCATCTGACGAGGGCTTAAGCTATGTCGTAGCCGATGAATCCGGAAAAGAAAAAGCACTTTTGATTGAAGCGGTTGATCTGTTTAAAGGAGATGTCATCGGCGAGGCATTATATACCGAATACGGTAAGTGGCCGATGTTTTCCAAATTCTTTGACAACCTTGGGTCTCTTCCTCATCACATCCATCATGATACATATCACGCATCGTTGGTCGGCCAGGCTGGTAAACCAGAGATGTATTTCTTTCCAGCCCAGCTGAATAATTACGGTGCTGAATTTCCTTTCACATTTTTTGGTTTTAATCCAGAAGTAACCAAAGATCAGGTGAGGCAAGCGCTCATTGACTTCACAAAAGGTGACAATAAGCTACTTGAACTTTCCCGCGCTTATAAGCTTGGTATTGATACAGGCTGGGATGTACCGCCAGGTATTCTGCATGCGCCGGGCAGCTTGTGTACATACGAACCTCAGGCTGCTTCGGATGTTTACGCAATGTATCAATCAGTTTTATATTTTGATCATTGCGTACCCCCATCACTTCTCTGGAAAAACTGCCCCGAAGACAAGATTGGAGATTTTGATTATTTAATGGAAGTAATAGACTGGGAAGCTAATGTAGACCCATTCTTCTCACAAAAACATATGATGAAACCAAAACCAGCCCAAGATATAAAAGAAACACTTGTACAAGGATATATAGATGAGTGGATATGCTATCAATGCGAAACGGTTTGTGCGAAACGGTTGACAATATTGCCTGGTAAATCCGTTATTATTAAAGATGCCGCGGCATACGGTCTGATTCTAATACAGGGGTTCGGCACGATCGGCAAACATGATGCGTCTTCTCCCACGCTGATCCGGTATGGAGAACTTACAAATGACGAATTCTTTGTAACGTATGATGCTGCTGTAAACGGAATAAAAATCACGAACATGTCGCGTATAGAACCTTTGGTCATGCTGAAGCATTTTGCGCGTAATCCAGAGCTACCATAATAAGGTATTTATGGTGCGCTGTATGCTAAGAAGCTAAAGCAAAACCGCTTTGTGCTTAAAGACTATGCGCATCGGATATTATGTTTTAAGGCAAGCGGCAATGATTCAATTCAATTTTTTTAGTTTATTATGTAAGCCTTTATTATACAGGCTTATTTTTTTTATTCTCCGTAATGAAGTTTTTAATGCTTTTTGACATATCAGGATACTTAATAAAATATTTATTCATCATATCCATATGTTCCAGTGTGTTGGCACTTATATTATGCTCTATTAATTCAGTTTCAACGAGATAATTTTCCGTTATACCAATCGTTTTTAGAAAGTTTTCAATGATCGTATGTCTCCTAAGCAGATATTCCCCGATCTCTTTGCCGGATTCAGTCAATACGATAATACCGTATTTTTTGTAAGTTATTAGACCCACTTCTCCAAGTTTTTGAACCATTTTTGTTGCCGATGAAGCTTTTACATGAAGACGCTTTGCAAGTTCGTTTATACGCAGATACCCTTCTGATTCTATATTCCTATATATCATTTCAAGATAATCTTCCATTGCCGAAGTCAGCTGCCTATTGCTCTTTCGTAGCAGCTGATATCCCCTGACTGTATGAAATTCGTTATTGATCATTTTTCATTCCACCTATACGCAAATCAAACTTGTTTTTCTTTTCATTATATTCGTAACACTTCGGATTTATTTGAATAAAGTGTAGGGAAAAACTTTTTCTCACCGCTAAAAGTGGGTTTTTGGACTATATGTAAGGAGGTTCAAAACATGGATAATCAATATATCCCTTTAAATAATTTACCAATGGGGCAACAGGCTACCGTTAAAATATTATCATTAGACGGATTCACTCGTAGAAGAATGCTCGACTTGGGGCTCATTATCAACACCGTTGTTAAAGCTCTGATGAAAAGCCCTGCCGGTGACCCCATAGCTTATGATATCCGCGGCGCCGTAATTGCGCTTCGCAAAGAAGAGGCCAGCAAAATCATGGTAGAAGCTAATGAATAATATTATGGAGTATTTAAATGGGATTGACTAAACAATCAACTGGCTTAAGCGTGCTGGAAAGCGAACATAATATTCAGCGATTGTCAGGCGAGAAAATGGTAGCTCTCGCTGGAAACCCGAATGTCGGAAAAAGCACTGTTTTTAACAGTCTGACCGGCTTAAGGCAGCACACAGGCAACTGGCCCGGCAAAACAGTAACGCAAGCGCAAGGAAATTATCAATTTAATAACGGACGATTTTTAATTGTCGATCTGCCAGGCACTTATTCTCTAATGGCAAATTCAACTGAAGAAGAGATTGCCAGAGATTTTATTTGCTTTAGTAACCCCGACGCAACGGTGATCGTCACAGATGCGACATGCCTTGAGAGAAACCTTAATCTGGTCCTTCAGACACTAGAGGCCATAAATAAAGTTGTCGTATGTGTTAATCTGATTGATGAAGCTCAAAAGAAAAAAATCAGAATTAATATTAAAGGACTATCCAAAATGTTAGGCGTTCCAGTAGTGGGAACCTGCGCCAGAAACGGAAGAGGACTTGATGAACTAAAGGATACAATTGATAGTGTATCACAAAATTTATCTACTACTCACCCTATTATAATCAGATACGATAAAGCTATTGAAAATGCCATAGAGACGATAGAGTCATATATAAGCGTGCTGCTCGACGGTAAACTCAGCAGCCGCTGGGTTGCTATAAAACTACTTGATGGCGATAAAACGCTGCTTGAATCAATAAAAAAGCATCTTGGATTTGACCTGATAAATGATCCTCAGGTTAACCAAAAAATACAGGAAGCAAAGAATATAGTGCACAGAGCAGGAATTGGAGACAACCTGATGCGGGATTATATCGTCTCTCGTATTGTCAAGACTGCCGAGCATATATGCAAAGAAACCGTGACTTTCGATAATATCAAATATAATCGAACAGATCGGCGAATTGATAAGATATTAACGTCTAAAATTTTCGGGCTGCCGATTATGCTCGCTCTGCTCGCGCTGATCTTCTGGCTGACAATATCCGGGGCTAACTATCCATCACAATTGCTTTCAAGCGGTCTTTTCTGGATAGAAGATCAACTGACTGCTTTTTTTGCATGGCTTGGCACACCTTCATGGGTTCATGGCGTTTTGGTTTTGGGAATGTACAGAACACTTGCCTGGGTTGTGTCCGTGATGCTACCACCAATGGCCATTTTTTTCCCTCTTTTCACGCTGCTTGAAGATTCAGGATACCTGCCAAGGGTCGCGTTTAATCTTGACAAGTTTTTTAAAAGAGCATGCGCACACGGCAAGCAGGCATTAACGATGTGTATGGGTTTTGGCTGTAACGCAGCGGGCGTTATCGGATGCAGGATCATCGATTCTCCTCGAGAAAAGCTTATAGCCATGATCACAAATAGTTTCGTGCCATGTAACGGCCGTTTCCCGACAATGATTGCGATTATTACGATGTTCTTTGCGGCTCTTACGGCCGGCCCGTTTCAGTCTATCATTTCCGCGTTATTGCTGGTAGGCATCATCGTTATTGGTATCGTTATGACAATGCTTATTTCAAAGCTACTTTCAAAAACAATACTTAAGGGGCTCCCCTCTTCTTTTACTCTCGAGCTGCCGCCATACAGAAAACCTCAAATTGGGAAAATCATTGTCCGATCATTGTCTGATAGAATTATATTTGTGCTTGGGCGTGCCGCTATGATTGCCGCACCTGCTGGTCTTATCATCTGGATACTATCCAATGTCACTGCAGGGGACTTTAGCCTATTATCACACTGCGCAAACTTTTTTGATCCTTTTGCTCGCTTAATTGGTCTTGACGGCTTTATTCTAATGGCATTTATCCTTGGATTTCCGGCTAACGAGATTGTCGTTCCCATCATTATTATGAGTTATATGACTGCCGGAAATATGTTTGAGCTTAACTCGCTAGCCCAGCTCCGTGAATTACTTGTGTCTCATGGGTGGACCTGGTTGACTGCACTGTGTACGATGCTGTTTTCACTGATGCACTGGCCGTGCGGGACCACATGCTGGACGATCAAAAAGGAGACACGTAGTATAAAATGGACATTAATCGCATTTTTGGTACCGACATTAACCGGTATTGTAGTTTGTCTTTTCGTTGCAAGCACTGTCCGTATATTAGGCCTGGTTTAACGAATGTGATGCTAGACATATAATTTGATGGAGGCAGCTTTGGCACAAACCCTAAGCATCCCAACCATTAAGTCTTTAGCCCTAACTAATTATTAATTATATCAAAATTATGGTGTTGCTACTAAAACCATTTATTTTTTTTAAAATATAGAATGCAGAATACAACAACAGCAACAGATAAAATAATAACCATTGGATAACCGAACGGCCAGCCGAATTCCGGCATTTGCAGATTCATACCATACCATCCGGCGATTAATGTGAGTGGTAAAAAAATTGCCGTTATCACAGTAAAGATCTTCATGATTTTATTTAAACTGATATCTACCTCTGCTTGGTATGCCTCCCTGACCTGTGTAACATAATCCCGAAGGTTTAAAACGGTATGATAAAGTCTTTCTATTCTCCCCGAGAAGATTTTTAAGTATCGCAAAGAACTTTTCTGTACAATTTCGTTCTCATTTTCCTGCAGATCATCAAATATATTTAGTAATTGTTCATAGTATCGCTTAAATGCCATCAGCCTATTACGTAATGATATAATTTCTCTTACACAATCTTTTTTCTCGGTAATCTTTTTT
>JBMNOU010000122.1:0-3486 GCA_050943215.1 Christensenellales bacterium
GTTGTAATCAACACATTTTCGAGATTGGATATTTCCTGTTCGGTTTTTTCTAAAAAATCAAAATCTTTAGCAGTAATATTTTCAAAAAATACATTATTAGTCTGTCAAATACAATGAAATATTCATGACTTTCAAACATCATTGTTTTATTTTGAATCGATTCGTCTATGAATTTAGCGATTGGCCCAAATTTTTATTTAAGAGTAGATACTTGTTCGCCAGAGATGATCCCACAGTATTGCTTATTTGTTTCGAGCATTATTTCTTCTATTTTTGTTTTGTTCATTCGTCCGGATGCTATAGCATAAAACATTCTTTTACACCTGCAAATAACAATATTAACCATTACGATTATATCATATTGTATGATTAAAGGCATTTAAGTTCAAATATTTAATATTAAGTCAAATTTTTATGCTATAATATCATTTGTTTATATGTATTTGGAGGATTATATAAATGAATTTTGATTTAACACAGGATCAAGAAAAATTTCGTGAAACCATTAGAGAATTTGCAATCAAAGAGGTTTTACCTATTGCTGCCGAGATAGACGAAAATGAACGTTTTCCGCGAGAAACGATCAATAAAATGGCGAAAAATAATTTAATGGGTATTCCATATCCCTTGAAATATCATGGCGCGGGAAGAGATACCCTGAGCTATGTTTTAGCAATAGAAGAAATTTCGCGTGTCTGCGCGGCTACAGGCGATATATTAAGCGCACACATATCACTTGCGTGTCACCCCATTTTTCAATTTGGCAACAAACAACAAATGGATAAATACCTAATAGGAATGAACGAAGGAACGCTGCTTGGTGCATTTGGCCTTACAGAACCCGAGGCTGGTACCGATTCTGCAGCCCAGACGACAACCGCTGTTTTGCGCGGAAGTCATTATATATTAAACGGTTCAAAGATATTTATTACGAACGGCGGAGAAGCAGATGTTTATATTATCTTTGCAATGACGGACAAATCAAAAGGAACAAAAGGTATCAGCGCATTTATCGTTGAAAAGGATTTCCCAGGCTTTATCATCGGCGAAAAACAAAATAAGATGGGTATACGCGGAAGCATCACTTCCCGTCTTTATTTTCAGGATTGCGTTGTTCCGAAAGAAAACCTTCTACTGGAAGAGGGTAAAGGGTTTTCGATTGCGATGAAAACTCTGGACGGAGGCCGGATTGGTATCGCCGCTCAGGCGCTGGGAATCGCCCAAGGTGCATTTGATGAAACGGTTAAATACATGAAAAAGCGCGTGCAGTTTGGCAAACCGATAGCCAGTTTTCAAGGACTTCAATGGTTGGTTGCTGATATGGCGGTGCGCATTGACGCTGCGCGCCTGCTCGTATATAAAGCTGCGTGTTTGAAGGAAGAAAACAAGCCATTTAGCAGAGAAGCCGCCACGGCCAAACTATTTGCGTCTGAAACAGCCATGAAAGTGACCACGCTAGCTGTACAAATTTTCGGAGGACGCGGATATATGAAAGAATACCCTATTGAGCGCATGATGCGCGATGCAAAAATAACCGAGATTTATGAAGGAACTTCGCAAGTTCAAAAGATGGTTATTGCACGTGATATTTTTAAATAAATTGTGAAATACCTAAGTTTTTAAAGATATACTTATTTATCCGAGAGAAGGCTTACCTTTAGTTTTTACTCCGGTTAATGTTGGTATACAATTTTAACTGTATAGGGGTATAATGAGTAACGGAATAGTATTTTTATATAGCAGGATAAAACTATGGATATTAAAAAAGATAAGGTGTGCAACTTAAGAAAGTTTTTAATGTATTACCGCCCTCACTGGAAACTCTTCACACTCGATTTGTGCTGTGCTTTAATGATTGCACTTGTGGATCTTGCCTTTCCTCTTGTTTCAAGGTATGCAATGACTTATCTGCTTCCCTCTAACCTATACGGAATGTTTTTTTTGATCATGGGCGCACTGATTTTTACATATATTTTTCGTTCTTTTCTAACATACATCGTTACTTACTGGGGCCATACGCTTGGCGTTAGAATGGAAGCCGACATGCGCAGAGACCTGTTTACCCACATGCAGCGTCTTTCGTTCAAATTCTACGATAATAACCGCACAGGTCAGTTGATGTCGCGTATGACCAATGACCTCTTTGATATGACGGAACTCGCCCACCACGGACCAGAGGATCTGTTCATTTCACTCGTGACAATTATCGGAGCATTTATCGTTATGCTGACTATTAACTGGAAGCTAGCTTTGGTAATGATTGTGCTTGTACCCGTCGGCATTGCTTTTACTATGCTGCAGCGCCGTCGGATGATGTCTGCATCACACCGGGTTAAAGAAAGAACTGCGGGTATCAATTCAGGACTGGAATCAAGCATATCGGGAGCGCGTGTAGCAAAAGCATTTACAAACGAAGCTTACGAAATAGACAAGTTCATGGAAAGCAACGAGCGTTTTAAACGCTCTAAAGGAGAATTTTATTCAGCCATGGGAATATTTATAAGCGGGGTCGATTTTTTCACCAGCCTTTTCAATGTTGTCATTATCGCATTCGGAGGGTATCTCATAATGCAGGGCGATTTTAACTATATCGGCCTTATTACGTTTTCATTATATATTGCCGCATTCTTGCATCCGATACGCAAATTTGCGCAATTCATGGAACAATTCTCAAGCGGAATGGCGGGTTTTCATCGCTTTTGTGAATTGATGGATGAGGAGCCTGAGATTACTGACGCACCGGGGGCAAAAGAGCTGAAAAACATTCAAGGCTGCATTGAATTCAAAGGTGTCAGTTTTTCTTATAACGATCGGACAAAGGTTTTAAAGGATATTAACTTAAAGATCGATGCTGGCAAAACGCTCGCATTAGTTGGACCTTCGGGAGGCGGCAAAACAACGCTGTGCCACCTAATTCCGCGGTTTTACGAGGCAAGCTCAGGAAGCATCATGATAGACGGTAAGGATATAAAGGACGTTACGCTTTATAGTCTGCGTTCAAACATCGGTATTGTCTCTCAGGATGTATTCCTATTCGCCGACACAATTCGGGAAAACATTCGTTACGGAAGAATCGATGCTACTGACGACGAAATTATTATTGCTGCAAAACGTGCCGAGATTCATGATATGATTATGGAAATGGAGAACGGATACGATACGCTTGTCGGTGAAAGAGGCGCCAGGCTCTCTGGGGGACAGAAACAGCGAATCAGCATTGCCCGGATATTCCTTAAAGACCCTCCCATATTAATTCTTGACGAAGCTACTTCAGCATTAGACAACGTAACTGAAGGCAGGATACAGCAGTCTTTTGATTCGCTTTCACATGGACGCACTACGCTTGTAATTGCACATCGATTGTCCACTGTTAGAAATGCTGACGAAATCATTGTGATTGATGAGGATGGCATATCTGAGCGCGGTATACACGATGTTCTGCTAAAAAAAGTCGGCCAGTATGCTATGCTATACCTCAGCCAGTTT
>JBMNOU010000007.1:0-48171 GCA_050943215.1 Christensenellales bacterium
ATCTTCAATTAACCCATCCTCAACCGCGACGACAAAATTCTTTGTCTGAGTACCCATGCTGCGGTCGATCGTCCCAAAGTCAACGCTCGGAGTAATCACGATCATATACGCTATATCTGCGTTGGCGCTCACTTTTGTGGCTTGAGATTGAGCTGGCAGATCTCCGAGCAATATAATTCCGCTCGGCCCGAAAACAATATCCTCGTCGTTAATCACATCCAGCATCCCTTCCAGCCCACCGCCAACTTTGTATGCTGCAGATTCGCCATACACTTTGCTGGGATCTGCTCCCAGCTGTAAAAGTGTGTCTTGCAGGTTGACATTGCTGAAATTGGCTGCAGCGCCTGATCCACAATAAAGCGCATTACCAAAGCCCTGACCTGTTCCCGTTGCGCCGCCACCGGAAATGACCGAATCCTCAATGCTGAGTGACGCACTGGTGTCTTTATACTCGATACCGCAGCCAATCCAGCTGTTGCCTCCGTCGCCACCTGTGATATCAGAAGCTATAATCGAAACATCTCCACTGGCATTATTCATTACAATTGCAGACCCGCCTATGCCATAGCTTTCGTCTGGATGAGGAGTCAGCGAATGACCGCCTTCCACTGTGGAGTTTTCGATAGTGAACGTTCCTGCACCGACATTAATCGCTGAGCCTGCGTTATATATATCGCTGTTTCCGCCCTTCACATTAGAACCGCTGATATTGCAGGTAAACGTACTGTTTAAGCTGTCGATCGCCGCGCCTCCAGCAGCCTGGTTAACGCCGCCGTCCATATAAGCGGTATCATAGCCTCTGATCAGGCCGTCGCCGCCCTCGATGGTGCTTCCGGTGATGTTTGCGGTTGCAGCACGTTGGAAAAAGTAAATTGCGTTTCCCGCTTTTCCATCATATGCATAATTTCCTTTTGCTACACTGGAATCCTTGATGTTGTTTCCGCCCATCAACTTGGCGTTGTTCACCGTCAGCGTGCCTGAAGACCAAAACCAGACCGCGTGCCCCGCCGCCCCTGTATTGATGGCGTCGCCGCAACTCACAACCGCGCCGTCTTGTACCGTTAGGCTTGCAGCTCCGGATACGCATATGGTAGAACTGGCCATCAAGTCGTTTGAACCGCTGTTGATTGTTTTACCGGACTGTACGGTGCCCGCGCCCTTAATTGTGATGCTACCTCCCGTAATCTCCAATACAGGATCGGCAGAGACATATTTTGAAGTATCGTTGCCGGTGACGTCCGGGGTCGATAGCATATGACCATTCAAGTCAAGCGTTAATGTCTTCCCCGACAGGACAAGCTTTCCACTATTCAGCTGGATGTCAGCTGCTAGCTTAATAATATCTCCGTCAGTTGCCGCATCTCTCGCATTTAGCAGCTCTGCCTCAGTACTGACTTCCGATAGCCCGTCCGCTAGCGCTGCTGCAGGCATTAACGCCAGCGCCAATGCAACTACCAACGCAATTGCTAAAGTCTTTTTCATCTTTTTCTCCTTTTTATCATATTTCTTTAGCTTAATACCGTGCTGTCAAAAGTTTTCGGCACGGCATACTATAATACCTATCAGCCCATCGAGTTGTAACTGACCTCAAACGTCATATAGCCCTTATATGAGCCTGCCGCTTCAAGTTCAGACGGTTCGCAACTCACTGAACTTGTGATGGATTTCTCGCCGTCTGCCAAGTCCGCCTGCGCAAACGTGAACAGGCCACTCGGCTGCATCAACGTAAACGCAAGCGATTCACTGCCCGCGCCGTCTTTTTCCTTCATGCTCATATCCGTCGTTGTGTTTGTAACCGTAATGGCCGCGTCATCTTCAATTAACCCATCCTCGACCGCGACGACAAAATTCTTTGTCTGAGTACCCATGCTGCGGTCGATCGTACCAAAGTCAACGCTCGGCGTGATCACGATCATATACGCTATATCCGCATTTGCAGCAACTTCGGAATTCAAAAAATCCTTGGTTTGAATCGTGCCCGTGCCGGTTACGTCGGCGAGCCAATCGGAATCAGCATTGATTGAATTATTTATCGTACCGTTATTTACTATGGTGCCATCGAGTTCAACCGTGCCGCTGTTATTCAGCGTACCGTCAACATTCAGCGTACCGGCGACATACATAAACAATCCAGCCGGGATTGTCAACGTTGCGCCAATCTCTATAGTAGTTGTGCCGCTTCCTGAAACCCCGGGGGCATCGAATCCGTCTCTGCTAATCATTGCATAATCGTTTCCGGCAGAAATTACTGGGTTGCCGTTGATTGACAGTACCCCGCTGCTGTCCAGTCCGGAACCGTTAGTTCCGGTAATTACAGGTGTGCCGGATATTTGCATCGATCCACAGTTTAGTATCGATCCGTCTCCTTCGCCGACAAAAATCCCGCCGTTAATGGTGGCCGTACCATATATAACATCCGAATTATAGTAATTGTATAATGCAGCGTAGGCTCCTTCAAAACGTCCGGCGTTGATCGTCACTTGACCATAAACTCCTACGGCATTTTCCACAGTAGCAACCACCTTGCCGCCGCCTGCCGAGTCATTTATGGTAAGTATGCCTGCACCGCTTACATAGACAACGGAATTGGTGGCATTTTGTCCTGTGCCCGTCAGGGTATGGCCGTTCAGATCCAGCGTAAATGTTCTGCCGAATCGCAGATAATTGTCTTCGATATCAATGTCAGCTGTGAGTTTGATATCCGTAACACCCGAACCATCCTCTACGGCATTGAGTAAGTCGGTGGCGTTATCCACCTCCGTATCTCCCCCCACGGCAAGCGCTGCCATTGGTAGTAGTGCCATCACCATGATGGCCGCTAGAAAGGTTGTTAAAACTTTTCTCATAATGATTTCTCCTTATTAGATATTTATCTATTCCATTCCGCTAAATCGGCGGGGGTATATATATTTACTTCGCAATCAAATCCAGGTTTATCACGGCACCGTTAAGCCTTGTCAGTGTCGTCATATCGTAAGGATCGTATTGTAACTGCCCGCTGTAGGTCCCGGCTTCGAGCGCACGGGATAACGTAATATTATAAAGTCCCTTGCCTGGCTCAATCATATTAGACTCATACAGCGTCTCTCCCGTGTCAAGAAGCACGAGGCGAATCACAAAATAACAATTGTTTTTTTCTGGGTTTTGAAGATTGACTGATACCTCTGTGGTATCAGCTTCGATAGCAATGCTCTTGTATCCGGGAATACGTATGCCGTCCGCGGGGATACCGCTTGTCTCAGAAGTCTTTACACCCTCCCAGTCCACCGCTCCTGATTCGAGAACGGGGGAAATTGGTGTGGGCATAGCGTCAACTTCAGCAGCTCCATTCCCCAGACATATGACCAACACGATTCCACCTGCTATGACAGCCAAACCAATCACAATTGCAAGGATGCGCAGGATCAATAACTTATTCTTTCTCGTTTGGGGAAGTATTTTTTCCATATTTAGAGTTTTTAATTTTTGGAAAATATTTTTATTCATAGCATATCCTTTAAATCTCATAGTTTCAGTGATTTATATTTTTCAAGCACGCATTTTAAACGGTTAGAATCGTTTTGAAATTCCGATTGGCTACACCATGACAATATGAACTCTTTCGCTTCTTTTACTGTCTTAAACCGTTTATCTACGTGGTATATATAAGCCACAGCTTCGTCCCACGCCGTTACTGGATATCTGTTTTCGGGAATGTTTCGTATTGCGCCTGGCAATTGCCACCGGCTGCACGGCAAATCGGACATATACATACAACCTGTCTTGAATGTCAGATACTCAAGTAAATCGTCAAAATGTTCCTCATACACTTTAATGTCAGCTCCTTTGGACAATAACGGCCTTATTGGATTCTCCTTTCAATATACGTGTTGTATACTCTGGCTGATCCGTGGGCTCATGCTTATTTAAGCTTTAATAATTCACCTCTTGCGTATCTTCAAGGTCGGTAAACGCGCGTAACGTCCCCGACCCCTTTATTTTTTACATCTCCCCTTATCCAGTTACGTTACGCGCGCAGTACGACCAAATCGAACCTGATTTCTGTTTTATGTGTTTGTTGAATCATGTTTGTCGTTTTTTTGATCTTTATGCTATTGTCATAGTTACATTACCTGCTGTATGCACGAATCTCTATTTATCACCTCGACATATGCAGGAAAAATCCGCCCGTTTTCGATATAATAGCTGTTGAATTCCAGCAGCAACTTTATAAGCATATATTCCTGTTCAATACTGGTATCTTCTCTTTCGTACCGGTTTTGAAGCTCAGCGATAAGCGGTGGCCCATCAGCTAATTTTCGAATAAGTACCTGGCTTTTATCTTTAATGATCATTTCGGTTTGCCAATGTCGCATCAAATCAATGCGAATGATAAAATGAATAGTATCTAGGGTCATCCCTGTGCAAATAATACGTTCAATACCGTCGGCATTAAACTTCATGCAATGCGAAACTAGATCTGTTTTATACATTTCGATGCTACGCCGCGCTCGAAGCATTCCCAAGGATGATATGCTGTCCATTCTTTCGACTAAATAGTTTAGATTGTAAACGAAGTTTTCCTCGAATGGCAAAGCTACTCCGAATAAACTTTCTGAAGAACCATATGCTTTAGTTGAATTCTGTTTTAAAAAAACTCCGGATTTTTTTTGCATGTATACTTAAACCCCATTCCGTGCATAATATAAAAATATGGACGGCGTCACAGTTAAACCGAAACTGCGACACTGCCCATACTTATTTTCCTTGAAACAGTTTTCAATCTATTGACGGCACGGATTGACAGCCTGTACAGGTGAAGGTTCAGACAAATTTGACATCTTACTAGTATGAAATATATTCATTTTAGAGATTGCAAGCCTCTTTTGTTCAAGAAGTGAATGGGCATATGTATTGAGGGTGGCGGTTATACCGGAATGCCCTAAAATCTCACTCACTGTTTTTATGTCAATGCCAATCTCCAGTGCGCGGGTAGCAAAGGTATGGCGTATTGCATGAAATTTACGATGGCTTACCCCTGCGCTGGACAATAATCTTTCATAATATCTCTGGATGGTTCTTGGATCGACAGGAATAGAAGAATTTGATAGCATATAGTCATCCAAACTTTTTACTTGTAATAACCTGTCATGGAGTATATTGTATAAGAAATCCGGAAGCGGTATTTTACGTACGGAGCTCTTGCTTTTAGGTGGGCAAAGACTTAACTTAGTTTTAGGCCCCTCCGCTTCAAAGTTTTTGGTGCGAATTAGTGTCTTGCAAATAGTCAAGGTTTTTGATTCAAAATCAATATTGTTCCAACTTAAAGCACACAACTCACCAAGACGAATACCTGTATAAAAGCAGATTAACAGGCCAATATCCTTGTTCCCCTTGTTCATAAGGAGCATGTTTTCAATCCTTCTTTGTTCATACACGCTGAATATTTCGACTGGTTTTACAGTCTGGATCACTCTAGGGAACCTCAAGGCATTTATTATATTAGCTGCGTTTTCATTATCGTCTAATATTTCTTTCAAAGCTGTTTTGAATATTTGCAATATTTTTTTTCTGTATGACTGGGATATGGAAATATTGTTACATATAAACAGAATAAATTCCTTTACATGTGATTCAGTTATCATTTCCACTTTATATTTTCGAAAATACGGTAAAATATATTTCTGCATGCTATAATAATAATTTTCATAGGTTGAAGCTTTAACACAACCCTGACAATTTTTTAACCAATTCTCCAATATTTCATAAAAAAAACTTTTTTTGAATCCTAGAAAGCTTGTTAGAAATATTTTCATTTCATTGTTTCTTCTATCGTATTTAAACCTCCCGTTTCTTCCGTCTTTTCGTCTATTATTGTTCTCGCCTCTCTTACTCATGCTTAAATCCCTCCTCTGACGATTTGGACGGCGGTCTTCGAAATTTGATTTATTAGGTATTCTGCGACAGATAGTATCTTTCTTTAGGAAGGATTTGTATCATCTATAACCCGTAAAAATTTATTTATCCTATTGCATTCCTTTCTTTAATGCATTAAAATATAGAAAATAAATAATTATGGATTAAATTAATGTCGCAGTTTCGGTTTCACTGCGACATTTTGTATTTTTCTTTTTTAAACCTTCTTTGGTTTGTTAATATATCGTCAGAAAACCTCATGCCGGGTACTAGTCTAACAACATAACGATCTTTTATCAAGGATATATTAACACCTATAACCATATATTACCTTAAAGCAATAAAAACATTAGAATTAAACTGAAAGTTTATAAGGCTGATATTTATGGCCGGAAGAAAGTCATCCGGCAAATCTCCCGGCCATGCTTTACTTATATTTGTACTCGACTGGCTATACCAGATTGAACATAAAGAATAAACTGTGCTTTGCAGTATATGCCTGATCAAACGCCAGACCGTGACAGGCAACAAGCGAAAGGACGCCCATACAACCATGATTTAATGTTCCAAACTCAACCATTGTCATATCAAAAGCATAGTATGTGTTTTCATCATAGCCTTGATTCCATTCCATAGTGGTTGGAATTCTTAGGCCAAGCGCAATAAACTCTTTCGAGTCTGCTAGGCTAAGATTTGGCCAGTCCCTGTCATTCGGCATCACATCTGTAAATTGCAGCGTTCCGCCCGGAGTGGAGAATATAGACTAAACCGTTACTCTAATGGGAGCGAGCGTGTTGTTTACCAGCGTGATTTCCGGTGCAATGATTCCATACTGGTCTCCGGTATTCGGATCAATAGAGTATATAATTGTTGCAGGATGAGTTACCGAAACAGTCAATACAGATATCGAACCTTCAATCGGTATTGGTACTGACGCATCTCCTTCACCTGTTGTAGTCGTCGTATCAGCCGCAAGAGCCGTAACGGATGTTGCCGCCACGAGCAGCGCCACGATCACTATCATAATAAAGACTTTCTTAAGTTTCAGTTTCATTGAAATACCTCCATAAAATATATTTTTGTTAAGCCGGATGACTATCTTACCGTAATATGAATTGAATAACCCGCCCTGCTTATGAACTCCTGTGTCTCTATGTCGTAGTAGTTGATATAAGCAATACCGTCATATTCGCCGGGCTGGATATACTGCAAAAGTTCAATCTTTTCGATGTGCTGATTCGGGTAAATAGGGGCTGATTTGGCTATCAGTTGATCTTCAAAATAGACCTCAGCCTGCTGGATGATATTGTTCGATGACGGGTTCTCAACGATCCAGTCTCCGATTGTCCCTGAATTTCCGGAAGGGAATGTGATATTCGAGCTTAGCTTGTCCGTAACGACAAGCTGCTGCTTTTCCAGATCATCGAGAATCTCTTCCCTTGATTTTAGGCTTGCAGCTCCGTCTATGGCGTCCCCGCTCTGATCCAAACTGGATGTCGGAGTATTTAAGCTTCCGATTGTCGGATCAGGACACAGGGTATTAACATAAGCCAGAAGCAGGATAAGAATTAATAGGAACATAAAAATTATGATCAGTATTTTCTTCGTTCTCTTTTTCTTCTCATCAGCGTTTTGCTTATCCTTGGACAATAGATTTGTTTTCATAAAACTCCTCCTGAAATTCGATAAAATAAAAAGCCTTTCGGCCATACGGTGCTATGCACCCAATTTGTATAACTATATAAACTACACATATGGCCTCGCAAAGGCATAGATTGGATAGCTGGCGTTTTCCCATAAATCCCGTATTACAACGCATCCTCTGCTGCTGCTCGCTTCAATGGCTTTGCCGTCTCCGACATAGATGCCGACATGATGTATTTCATTCCACCTGCTGCAACCGGGGCAACTAAGGTTCTGCCAGAAGATCAGATCACCGGGCTGGAGTTCACTCCGGCCAATGGCCTTGCCGTTTTCAATGCACCACTTCGCCTGTCCCGCAGCGTTGGTGTACATGATGGAGCCAAGCTCGGGATCAACCTCATTGATTGCCCAATAAGCTAAACCTGAGCAGTCAAACTTATATGGGCCTTTTGCGCCCATAACGTAAGGCGCGCCCAACTTTGTTACCGCAGCCTTTACGACCTCTGCGCCCTCGGTTCCCAGCGGTAAATTGGATATAATCTCCGTCAGATCAGCGCCACCCAGAAGATCAACGCCGAGAAGCTCCGCGTAAAGGGTATAGTAATCGGGGGACATCATTTCATCCGCTATCTCAATCTGCTCGGTGGTGAAGTTATAGGCCGCAGCACCCTCCTCATAGGTCAGGCTGTTGACCTTGACATAGATGATTAGCGTGGTATGAGTGACGGTTTCTTCCTCGTCGTCATCGTTTGTAACCGTGGTTTCTTCGACTATAGTTTCCGTACATGTGGACAATTCATTCATTTCATAGAATACATTTTTCAGCTCGTCCACCTTTTCAGGCGTGATGGTAATGACCTCCACGTTTTCACCCATGTACTTGACGGCAAATACGGTCAACACATCCGTCCAGTTGTTGCAAACCGCACTGTCACCGTCTATATCGCCCTCATAAACAATCTTGACTTCATCATATAAACCGCCCGAGGATAGCTCATCGATTTTGCCGTCGATTTTCGCCTGAAAATCTGCACTAATCTCAGTGACGGCCTGACTTATCGGAATACCGTCGCCCGCTTCATCCGAAAAGAAAATGCCAAACGCCGAGCCGAGAATGAGCGCGATGACGGCTACCACAATAATGATAAGGACGGCTACCCATCCGCCTGCCGCTATTGCAACAATGAGCGCCTTGACCGCAGCGATAATCGCTTTAACAATCGCTGTTACGGCTTTGGCCGCGGCAGCAGCCGCCTTTGCCGCTGCACGGGCAGCACGAGCGGCTATCTGCGCGGCTCGTGCTGTGGCCTGCGCCGTTTTCTGAGCCGTCTTTGCTGTACGCTGCGCCGTCTTAACGGCCTTCTGTCCTGATTTTACGGTAGTGCGTGCAGCTTTCACTGTTCTCTGCACGGTTTTCACCGTGCCTTTTCCGGCAGCTTTTGCGGTTTGGGCCGTCTGTTTGGCAGCTTGCCCCGAATACCGTGCGTTTTGAGCTGTGCGGCGCGCGCCCTGCGCGGTATGCCGTGCGCGCTCCTGACCGGCGCGGTAAGCGTTGCTCCCGGATGAATAAGATGAATGGCCTTCTGACCTTTTCTCGAATCCGTGCCGCTTATGCGCTTCCCGAACCTTTTTAGCAAGTTGTTTGCCGCGATGCTGCACCTCCTGCCCGGTGCGATGCACGGTATTGTCGGCGGTATGCTCTAAACGGTTTTCAGCATATTGCTCCGGCGACTCAACCTGCGGTGGCTGCCGCTCAGCGCTCTCCATCGCTTTTTCTTTCGCTGACGAAGCCGCATTTCGGACAAGTTCCTTGGGAGTGCGCGCCGCGGACGAGAGAGTCCGGGGGACGCTCCCAGACGTTTTTGTCTTTATATCTTTCATATTCATAGTCACCTCAATCTGAAAAATGTTACAATACAAAAAAGCGATGAGATAAAGGGGTTCTTCATATGCCAAAGAAACCGTTTACAAAACAGCAGAAACGCGAACAGCGCAAACGGAAAGCTGCGCAGTGGCTGATGACATATAACGGCAGTCATGTGGTGAAGGCATACCGAAAAAAGTTTAATGTAGGCATTGAATGCGCACTGCGTGAACTGGAGGAATTGGGATATGCCTTTACCGACCAGGAAAAGCACAATCTGTGCAACGGCCATGACGCATTACTCGAGCAAAAGCAGCGGGAAAAGGATCGCGCGCTGCTGGAGCTGGCTGGCGATATCATGCTGCATGAGAGCACCGATCTTGATTTCTGTGAAAGCGAGGAAGAAATCCTTACTGTTCTCCGTGAATCCGGCGTAACAGCTCCCCCGAAGAAGAAGCCCAAACAGGGATTACCAAAGAACTGGAAAGGGCATTACTGCAAGATGTGCCAACGTTACCTTGCTAACGAGCGGTTTTCCGGCAAGGGGCATAAGACACATATCTGCAAAGCCTGTGCCTCAAGGCTCAAAGCGGAACGCAAAGCCGTAAATAAAGAACGCCAACAAAACAAAACTGAATGATACGGCGGCTGTGTGAAAACAACCGCCGTATATCTGCTTACCCCAATATCTCCTGTATCTCACCCGGCTTCGTACTCATTAACCCATACAGTTTTGTATGTTTAGGAAAATTATCCACAAAAGGTACGATGCTGTTGCCGCATTTCAAAAGCCCCTTGCCGAAACCCACGTTGGTGATGTACGAGAGCTGGTTGTCGCTGATGTGCAGCAGCTTCGCCAGCTCCGCTCGGTCGGTCGGAGCCTGATTAAGCATGACAAGGTATTCGGAGTTGGCCAGCATGGTGCGGGCGGTCAGGGATTTCAGGCAGTCCTCCACGTTCTGCGTGATGCCGGTCGCAAGCGCGCCGTCCTTGCGGAACTGCTTCCACGATTCCGCGAAGAATACGGAGGACAGCTCGTTGGAGAAGAAGATATGCATCTCGTCGAGGAAAATATGCGTGCGAACGCCGCGCTCACGGTTCTGCGCCACGCGGTTACGGATGGCGTCGGTCATCACCAGCATACCCGGCATTCTGAGCTGCTTACCGAGGTCACGAATACCGTAGGCGATCAACCGGTTATGCACGTCCACGTTGGTCTGATGCGCGAACATATTGAGGTTGCCCTGCGATACCATCTCCAGCGCGAGCGCTAGCTCTTTGGCCTGCGGTTCCTTCTGCCGTTTCAGCTCCGCGTGCAGATCCACCAGCGTCGGCGGCTGGATCGAGTAATCGCTGGCAAGATATTCGCGGTAAACGCTCGTCAGACAGCGGTCGATGATGGACTTATCCACGGCGCGCAGCTTGCCCGAGCCGCCCATAAGCTGCTCGAAGAAGGACAGTACAAATTCGCTCTTGGCAATCAGCGGGTTTTCGCTGTCGCCGTATCCCAGCGCCAGATCGAGCGCGTTGATGTGGTTAAGCGATGTGGGGGAGAGATTGACCACCGCGCCACCGAGAGCAGAGACCAGCGACGTGTATTCGTTCTGCGGATCACCAATGATAATATCGTCGTTTGTACCCAACAGCAGGAAGATGATTTCACGCTTGGCGAAGAAGCTCTTGCCGCTGCCCGATACACCGAGGATGAATCCGTTGCCGTTGATCAGCAGCTTGCGATTGGCGATAATCAGGTTGTGACTGATGGCGTTCATACCGCAGTACGTCCCGCCTGCGTCCATGATCTCGTGCGCGCGGAACGGCATCAGCACCGCCATGCTCTCGGTGGTGAGCGTGCGTATGGCGTTGACTTTGCGCAGGCCATACGGCAACGCGGTGTTGAGGCCGTCCAACTGCTGATACTTAAGCACGGCAACCTGGCACAGGTGCTTACGCGCCACGGACAGCAGCGCCTCGGTGTCGCGGTCGAGCTGTTCCTTGCTATCGGCGGTATGCACGATGGTCACCAGCCCGAACATCATACGCTGATCGCGCGTGGTAAGATCGTCCAGAAACTCCTTGGCCTCCTTGCGCTGCTGCTCCATGTCGTAGGGAACTACGGCGCTGAAGTTGTTGTTCTGGTTCTGCTTGCGCTGCCAGTTGGTGATGTTGGTCTCAATGCCCAGCAGCTTATTTTCCACCTCGCGTACCGCCTCGTCGGTCGGGATGGGGATGATGTCCAGCGAAAAGAACAGGTTGCGGTTGAGCTCGCACAGCTCGGCCACCAGGCTGTCCTTGATATACGAAGCATAGTCCTTGAGGAACAGCACGCGCCCAAACCGATTGCCCATGACGAAATGATCCTTCTCGAAGCTGAGCACATCCGGACAGATGGTGTCCTTGAAGCTGTGGCCACGGTGCATCATGTCTTTCAGGTCGATGCGGAAGTTTTCCTCCTCGCCCGTCCGGAAGAAATCGTGGAAGATGCGCAGCCTCTCAATCGCATCCAACTCCTCACAGGCAGAGGAAAGCTGCGCAAGGCGAGAGGTGAGGTCAGCGCTCACGCGATTGAAATAGCTGCGCGCCTCGTCGATATCCTTGGCCACAGTGGACACCGTGATGTAGCGTTCCTGCACGATGCTGTTGCTCACGTCCGTCACTTTGCCCATGAGCATCTCGTTATACTCTCTGCGATAGCCATCGAACTGGTTGCTCTGCATGGGCAGCAGGATTGAACTCTCGAAAGCCTGCTTGTTGAGCTGCCGGTTGCATATGGTAATCTTCGTTGTGGCGTTGGAATCCAGCGCGTTCAGGAACTCGGAGTAGTCGAGAAACATCGCCGTCTTGTCGTCCTTGCTGGCGATAGCATAGTTGATGTCTGAAAACCGCCAGCACTTGGAATACTTGTTACCCACCATCCAGATGCCGTCCGGCCATATCCGTTTGATGGGAATTGTCTGCTGCACGCTGCGCGGGATGTTGATCCGCTCCCTGTCCTGCATGAAGATGCGCCTTAATGCCTTAATCATGGTGCTTGCCTCCTTTGATAATGATTTCTTTGAGCGTCTCGAAGTAGATGTTCTCGCTCTGGAACGTCAGGTGTTTCGGCATGAGGAATTCGGATTTGACGTAGGCGGCAATGAACTGCTCGGCGCTCATGCCGTTGTACTTCACAAAGCCCATAGCACCGAACGGCACAGCGCCGAGTATGCACAGCCATGAAACGGTTTCAGTCCCCAGCACGTTTCGCAAGCCGAAGTAAATGCCCACAGCCACGGCGACGGCCAGCACTGAGAAGACAAGCTGGCGCAAGCTGAGACCGAAGAATATGGCCTCCTGGTAATCGCGAATCTCGCGGTTGATTTTGACTTCCAAAAAATCTCACTCCTTTTCTTAGGGTTTTGTTTACTTTTTCATTCCAAATGGATATACTATAAATAGAAACCTCAAGAATTCTTGAGATTTCAAGTATAGAAGGAGGTTGACGATATGAACCTTGCAAAGGTATCCGCCAACGGACAGATCACCGTGCCTGTGGAAATCCGCAGGGCGTTAAAGCTCAAAGAAGGCGATAAGCTGTTGTTTTTACAGCGCGAAAATGGAGAAATCGTCGTGGACAACGCTTCAGCTTCCGCGATCCTCAAGGCGCAAAGTGCGTTTACAGGCGTAGCAGAGAAGATGGGCGTCAAGGATGACGCAGACGTGCAGGCGCTGGTAGATGAGGTGCGCTACGGGAAGGATCAGCCATGAAGATACTGGCTGATACGAATATCCTGATTTCAGCAATGCTGTGGCCGGGATCGAAGCCCGCCGCCGCATTGCTTCACGCAGCACGCAATCACGACTTAATCCTGTGTGACCGAAACCTGTTTGAGCTTCGGGACGTGCTGCGCAGAAAAGCGCCGCAATCGCTGCTCGATTTGGAGGTGTTTCTTGCCGAGCTTGCCTTTGAACTTGTCCCCGCGCCGGAGCATCCGCAAAAGCTCATCCGCGATCCAAAGGATCAGCCGATCCTTAACGCCGCGATACTGGCAGATGTGGACATTATTATTTCAGGCGATAAGCACTTTCTCTCACTTGATCTGGAACGACCCAAGACTATGACAGCGGCACAGTATTTAGAGCAGATAGCTGATGAAGGATAAGCGTTATCTCGACGGCTCATGCCTGTCCCTGTCCGCCATCTGCTTTTGCTTCTTTGCGATAAGGATATCAACTTTGCGGCTCTGTTCCAATATCTCCTGATTGTCCGATGTGGGTTGTCCTTTTTTCATGGCTTCCTCGACGAGCGCGTTGAGTCTGGCTTTTTCAATTTTAAGTTTAGTTTCTATATCAGATTTCATAATTTCTCCTTGGTTTGACGACAGACTTTACATTTTGGGCAAATCGTCCGAAAATGGAAATAGAGAGGAGGGACGTCTCATGATGTATGCATCCATCGTCATATTTCTAATCATGGTACTGGTAAATTTACTGTTCAAAATCGCATCGTTTTTTCGGCTGGGCATACCGCTGCTCTATGCGCTGGCCGTGCCTATCCTTTTCCCGGATTGGGTACAGGAGCAGGAAACGCTGGCCACCCTAATATTCATTGGGCTGATTGTGCTGGTTGTTCTGAGCTGGGTGATTACGGTACGAAAGAGGATTCTGCGAAAACGGAAGCAGGGTGAATACTCAGCGTCGATACAGGAGTAAACCTGATTCATTCAATTAGCTTGAAGTCCCGCAATGGCGGGATTTCTTTTCTTGTCATGTCATCCGGATTGAGGACAACCGCATGGATGCCCTTTTGGATGGCGTAATTCACAGTGTATTCCGTACCCCCCTCATGGCCGTTGAACACGGCGATCATGTGCGCCGACCGATCCACCATATAACGGTTCCGTTCATACATACAGCCTCTGGCGTACCGCGCACGGAGCGTTACGGTTTCATCCGCCTGTTTCAGAATACTGAAATACCGCTCCCGCCAGGGTTCGCTCCAGCGGCTGGCCTGCTCCTCAAATGGAACGGCAGCCACCAGCTGGATTCCGGTGTCAGGATATGCCTGTTTCAGATCGAGTACGACTTCCGCCGCCCATATATCCACGCCCATGCCCATACCCGAAATGAAAGTAGTCACGCCGTTTTTTCGCATGGCCTCAATCTCCACAACAAGCTTCATCTTCAGCAACATACAGTCCTCATGTTCTTCGTCATATCCGAAGGGCAGCTTGTGAGGCCGGTGGCCGGTAAAGCAGCAGGTTTTACTTCTCACATATTTCACAATGATACACTCCTTATAGCAGTCCAATTATTAATGCTTAATGCTCATTTTAACGCCTTATAGCATTATATACAATCTTGCTATAAGGAGGATTTATTGTATGAAAAGAAAATTGGATAAAGAAACAGGCTTACGCCTGCGAAAAGTAAGGGAAGAACTTAAGCTCTCCCGGGAAGTCCTTGCGGAGCAGATGCAGATTTCTCCGCGCTATCTTGCGGAGCTTGAAACAGGGGCAAAGAGCATGTCAGCCGTGACGATATACGACGCGTGCGAAAAACTGTCTATTTCAGCGGATTATTTAATGTTCGGCAAAACGGAGAAGGTCAACATCAGTGTGATTATGGAGATGCTCTCCAATCTGGATAAAGAATACGTCGGCTTAGCGGAAGAACTGCTCAAGACCTTTATTCTGGCGGTTGGCCGCTCCAGGAACTCATAGCCCCATCATCTCTTATCTTTAGAACGAAAAGCGTCCAGATGGTAAGAACACCGTCCAGACGCTTGTTTTAAAGACATGATAGAGGTTATTGTGTTTTTTGTGTAAAGAACGTGGCTACTCAAGCCGTTGCTGACTGAGTAATACTTTCAGCTTTTTGTTCTCAATCCTCAAGTGTTCCAACTCGACAAGCTGATTAATAAGCATTTTCTTTTCCTCCTTTAATTTTTGGATTTCCCGCCTGAGCTCATGCTCACGGTCACGAGCCGCAATATCGGATGCGGTTATTTCCTTCGCCTGTGCCTTTTTTACAGCCCGTAAGCTCTTAATACGCTCTCGCAAGGCAGGATTGTTGTAGAGCGTAGTTGTCGAGATGCCAGAAAGCTCGGAAACCGTCTTAAAATTGATTTTCTTGGTCTTAGAGCGTTTCAAGTCATCGATGGCTTGGTTCACCTTTGCTTCGGTGTCGCTTTTCAGGGTGGCAGCATGTCGCAGCAGTCCATTTACGTTTTTACCCATTTGCCTGACCCTCCAATTCTGCAACCATCGGTTGCAGATGCTGATAGCGCGAATGCTGAATCTGCCACTGCCGCTCATACCCCAACCGCTTTGTCCGCTCCATTTCCCGCTCCATCAGCTCCAATTCCTTTTTCAGAACAGGCAGAAAGCTGATTTCTGTGATAAAGTTAGGACAATTGTAGAAAAAGCATCCGTCCCCGTTGGAACAGTTACCGCGTCGATAATCGTAGAGGCATACGCCGCCGGGCAAAGGGTTGAAACTGAGCGATTCGGATAATTCCATGATAACCGCGTCAATGTCCGCTTCGGCCTTGCCCCGAAACAGAGCCTCTGCTTTGGACTTGATTTCATCCGCGCGAATTCCGGCGATTTTTGCTTCGGGTGACAAAATCATCTGAGAATAAATCTCCTTCACCTCTTTTTCCTGTAAAGTCAGGTAGTGGCATGTCATTTCAACTGACACATGAGCAAATTGTTTCATCACATACGAAATCGGGATTTTCCGCATTACAAGCTGCTTTATGAATGTCGCCCTGAATTGATGTGATTTTAGTGGATATAGTTCCCCATCAGCGCCGCGAATGTCACATCTGCGGATGAAAGTCCTGAGCCGATTTTTGCTCCAGTTTAAGGTGATCGGCACATTGATTCCTTGGTTACGTACTAAAAACAGTTCTGCAAGACCGCTTTCAGCCCTCAGCGCCGCTGTATGCCGCTCTAATTCTTTAATTACGCCGATGACCAAATCGTTGGCGAAAACCCGGTGGATAATCGGTTCACCCTTCACCGTCTTTGACAGCGACACCTCAAAATATGCGGGGCTGTTTTTTGGCTGATGGAGACATCCGCTTTTGATTGACAGCACCTCACTGATTCTAAGCCCGGTTTGGCTTTGAATGATAATTCCGCATCTTGTCAAGATATCGCCGGTATTGTATGCTTTGTAGCCAACGACGCAACGCATAATTTCATCAAAAATATCGTCTGGGATGGGTTTTACATTTTTGTCGGTGTTTTCATCCTTGCCGGAACCCCATATTTCTCTGGCGGTCGCTCCGGTCAGAACATCTTCGGAAGGCACAAGCCAGCCCTTGATTTGACCGACACGAATGATTTCCTCAATGGCGAAGGACGCCAAATAGGATGTCCGTTTACCAATCCTACACTCTGATTTCAGCCACATCGCAAAGGTCAGCAGCGTCTGTGTCGTTATCTTGGCAAGAGAATAAATACCGTTGATTTGGCAGAACCGCAAAAAGTAAACGACGCTGTGCATTGCGCCGACCGCAGTCTGCGCTTTCACCTGTCCCAACTTGTAGTACATATACTGCTTGACGATAAATTTCAGTTGAGCACTTTTAATTCCATCGAATTTCATCTTTTTCCGGGATGGCGACTGGCTCTTTTGTGGGATAAGCGGAGATAAGTCCCAAATATCGTCCCGAAACCGGCTGTTGCCAATCATAATGTCTGAGTCCGCCTTCTGCGGGATACGGTACAAGGCTTCATTGCTCATTTTACAGTTCCTCCAATCGGCGAATGATTTCTTTTAAAGCCAAGGTGGTCGGGATGATGTGTGCGGCGTAGTGCGCTCCAAAAATATTGGAATCCAACATCTCCTGAAGCTCTGCCAAATGCCGTTTGTGAATTTCCAGATCCTCCAGCGTTGTGATATACCGGCTGCACAGATAGCACTTTTGGCGGCTCAGAAAATGTCCGCATGGTTTACCATCCTTCATTGGGAGGGTGCAATAGCCGTCACTCAGCCGGGCTTTGCCCGTACAGTTCCCCTGAAACCATTGTAGTTCCGATTGGTCTGGTATCTCCGCATTGCTGACTTGCTGAATATTGCCCAAAACACCGATTTTAGAGAACATTTCTGCGCGGTCGGCATCCTTCACATCCGCGTAATACTTTTTCGTAGTAGCTGGCGAAGCGTGCCCCAGTACCTCCTGAATTACCTTGATGTTCGTGCCTTTGGACAGCATATCGGTAGCAAGAGTTCTGCGGAACATATGGGATTTGATTCTGAAAATATTCCCGCCGTTGTCACGGATGTCATGTTTTTCACTGAAAGCGCCGCACCATTTTGTGAAGACCTGCTTTGATACGGTAACAATCGGCTTTTTATGTGTTCCGATTTTTGGTTCATAGATAAACAGGCGGCCTCTTTCTACATCTATCGCTCTCTCGCGAATTGGTTCAGTAAGGCCGAGAAGGCGATCAACGGCCTTTTTGCATTCGATGGGTACAGGCATATTGTCCCGGCGTTTACGGTTCTTGTGATCGAACCAGGAGATGGTGTAGCCGGAAATTGGATGCTCGGATATGCAATCGGTCTGCAGTAGCAGCAGATCGCCGACACGCATCCCGGTACACTCCAAAATGATGATGCCATATTTCAAATAAGGATTATCCTCAGTTTTCAATGCCTCATTGACAGCCTGCAGGATTTCATCAGGGATAAAATCGATTTTCAATCTGCTGTGAACCTGCCTGTACTCATTCCCGGTAAAGATTTGCCTTTCCGGCACAGCATCCGGCAGGAAAACATGGCACCAATCCACAAGGGCTTTTAATGCAGAAAAGCAGCTGCTTTGATAGCAATAAGACAAATTTTTACCTGTCAGCGGGGACAAATAAACTCGCAGAAAAGAGCGGTAGCCGTCCGCAATACCGTTGCTTAAATCCAGCAGCGAGTCCAACCCGTTTTGGCGACAAAAGGCATTGAAATATTTGAATCGCCATAATGTTTCCCGCAGTCCCTTCGGTACTCTATTTCCGGTTCGGTAATTCGTCCAAATATATTCTTTGACCACGGCCTTGATTTCTTCACTCTCAAAGAAGGTAAAGTCAAATTTGTACTCCTGACGATAGTTTTGAGAATCCCTGTCACTGTCAGTAAGCCGCCACACATCGGAAGATGGAAAGTTATTCACTTTGGTCACCTCCCGTCATCACGGAGGAAGCCCAGTATCTGCCTAAACTTTCGGCGATATAGGTGGTGCTGAGGGTCACATATTTCTGCGTTGTGGTAATATGCTTATGCCCGGCCAGTATCCTAACCACGCTGAAATCCATGCCGCTCTCCACAAGCCTTGTAACAAATGTGTGGCGGGTATCATGGAACTTGAAATCAATCCCGATTTTCTTTCCGGCTCGCTTGAATACCCCATACAGTCCACGGTAGGAAATGGGCTTGTTTCGCTGATGAGGATGCTGTGTTGTAAAAATAAAGCTGTGTGCCGCTTTAACGGATGAACGGTGATCCATGATGTAGCCGTCCAGCTCTGCCAACAGCTCCGTAGGGATATAGATGTCCCGATACCGCCCCTTGGACTTCACATGATGGAGTACGCTGATTTGGCTTGAAAAGTCCGGCACGGGAATGTCCTCAATTTTTAAGGCTAACGCTTCGCTGATTCTTGCTCCGCTTTGGATCAGGAACTTGAAAATCAGCCTGTCCCGTACAGTCGGCAATACTTCATACATCTTCTGAATCTCGGGTGTAGTGAACAGGTGGACGTGATAATCGCTTGCCTTGATTTTGAAAATAGATTGTTTGGTATAGTTGCTCTTCCGGGTGTGATAGAGCAGACCGCGAAAAATGCTGTTCGGGCTGTTCACGTCCCTGGTTATAACCGGGTTGGCGATGCCGTTCATCGCCGACTGATAGCAGTAGAACCCGTATATCGTCCCAATCATCCGATTGATGGTAGCAGGGGTGCGCTTGCTTTCCACGTTCAGTGATACCATGCGCTCGTCCGGCAAACGCAGGTATTCCACATACTCCCGAATCATGGTTACGTCAATTCGCTCATACTCCCAGTTGCGTTGTTCCAGAAACTCAAAGAAAATCTTCAAGTCCCTGGCGTAGGCTTTAATCGTGTTCTTTGCCCGCCCTCGAAGCGCCTGGTATTCCAGATACTCGTTGACAGGCTGAACCAATCTCATGTGCTGATCCAAGAGGACGAAGCTTGATCCCATCCCTTTGGATACCCTGTGTAGTTCCATACATATCCTCCTATACATTGTTGGTATGCCAATACTGACACACATACCAGTATAAAAGGAGAAAGCAAATAAACAGTGTTACACAGGATAATTGCAGGGACATCTGACCTCTTAAACCATCATTAGGAAAAGTGTAAAGGACGATAGAAGCTCATATACAGAGGAATTTACCAACTGTATGACTGCTCTACGTCCTTTACACTACAGTTATGAAAATAACATCTCCCGGACAACCTTGTCGGCCATCTTGACGGCTCCCACTAATACCAAAAGGTTAAATATGAGCTCGCCCATATAGCTCCACACCATCGTGACAGGGCTGGCGTCCGACGGTACTGCCGGAGGGCTCGCCGCGAACACGGAGAATATGATGCACGCCAGCACGATAATCGCTCCCTCCAAACACACGGCTGCATAGCTTTTCAGAAAGCTCTTACCGATGCTGCTGGATGGCTCGCCCGCAAAGCTCGAAAGCGGAACGGGCGCAATCGCGGTGTAGAGGTAGAGCTTAAAGAACCTGCCGTATACGCTCATAATCATGATGAACGATAGTACGATGATGAACAGGCTGCCCAGTAACGACACCGCCCACGCGGGGATGCTTTGCAGGAATGTCAGGTTCCTTATAGCCGTGTCCATCTCAACGGGAATCGTTACCGCAGTTTGCGCACTCAGTCCCGCCGCGTTGGTGGCTGTCGTGATAACGCCCTGCACCACGTTGAACAGCGCCATCATCAAGTCGAGCCCGTAGGTCACCACGGCTTTAGCGAGAACGAAGCGGACGAACAGCTTCAGCGCCTGCTCGGGACGCTTGATCTCCGTAAACGAGCCGCACGTTTTCACAACGCCCACAAGGAAAAACAACACCAGCAGCGCGTAGCCTATGGCCTTGAGCGCACCGTTGATATCCACGATCACGTTCCAGATGCCTCCGCCCTTGAACGTTTCAGGGGACTGGCTGATCAGCTGCCATATCTCCGCAAGCTTGGCGTTCCATGTGTTAAGGGCGTTGGCAATATTGTCGATAATCCAGTTACCTGAACCCATATACATCATCTCCCTTCATACAGTTGAATATCGCTTTGCACTTCATTGCCCCAGGCGTACCAGCCCGGACATTTCTGTCGCGCGAAAAGCTCGATGCGGGGAACATCGCCCATCAGCTCCACAATGCGCTGCCGTGTGGCATCCGGCTTTTTGCTATGCTGCTCCACCGGAGTGTCAATGACCTGATGCACACGCCTCGATTGCCGTTTCGGGTGGCCTTTGGTCGCCAGCAGACAGATTTCCGCATTCGCCCGCGTCCAGTAGCCCAGCCCCCAAAACCAGCCCGCCGACTTTTTATTGCGCTTTACCCATACGAAAGCAACGGTCTTATAGCAGAAGCCCCATGCCCGCATTACACGAAAGGCGTCGGGCAGCTTGGGAAAGGTCACCCAAAGGAAAAGCGCGCTGTCCGGAGCGGCAAGCTCAGCCACGGGCAGCGCGCATATATCATCCAGGCTCATAGTCGGGTAATACCTGTCAGGACTCCGCCCCTTACCCTTATTGCTCCAGGCCAGAAATCTCCACGGCGGATCGGCGTAGACAATGCCATATAATCCATTCGTTGTTTTTCCACCCGCTATCGGCATGGCTCGTCCCTGCGCGGCGTTTTCTCTTTTATAACGCCGTACTTGTCATCAACATAGAAGCGCCCGACGAACGGATTGAAAATGGCGGTACAGCGAACACCGCCGAACTCCGCCACATACCGGTTATCGCCGGTCTTTTCCACGATCGTCGCTTCGCGCAGCTCGCCGTTCAGCGAATGAATATGCATTTCTTCTGTGATTGGAAGGTTAAACATATCGTCAACCTCCTGTGATGAGATTCAAGATTTCTTTTGCGAACGTAATGATAATGCCACCGGCCAGCGTCAGGAACCCGTTCGCCCTTTGGCTCGGATCGTGGCTTTTGAGCGATAAACCTACCTGCACGATACCGAACGCCAGCAGGATGATGCCGATTGCACGTATCAGGCCGAATATGAATTCCGACAGGTTGTTGACGACGGCGATTGGATCGTCCTCCGCGGCAAAGGCAGTAACAGTGAAAGAGAATACCAACGCGATAGCGCAGAATACGCTGAAAAACAGCCTCATCTTTTTAGACATTTTCATTTTTGTTTTTCCTCCAGTTCTTTATTGAGTATCTTATTGAGCTCGTCCTCGGACAGCACCTCATAGTCGGCGTAATCGCCGTTCAGCAGGATTTCGTCTATATCGAGGGCAAGGGGCGAGAGCCCGTGGACGTATGGCGATGCTCCGCCGTCCGCGGTCATTCTGATGTTTGGGTGATGCAGGAGATCGTACTTGCCATCCTGTACGGCGCGCTCGCCGCGTATGAACAGCAGGACATAGCGATTGTCGAGCATACGCACCTCATCCGGCGTATACAGCTCCCGCCCGGTGATCTGCCAGTTGGTCGAGTAGTTTCCGCTGCGGCCTTTGCTCTGTCCGTAGGTATTGGTGTCGATGGTGGCCTTGCCAAGCATCTTGCTGACGTACTCGTACGTTGACTGCTCGTTGCCGCCAAGATAGACGAATTCGTCGCAGTTGCCGACGATGCTCTCCCATTGCTTCTCGAACAACGCTTTCAGCTGCGCGAGGTTTTGCAGTATGATGCTGACGCTGATTTCCCGCGAGCGCATGGTGGAAAGTATCTTGTCAAACTCATCAGGGAGCGCCACGTTCGCAAACTCGTCCATCACGCAGTGGACGTGCACAGGCAGCCGCCCGCCGTACATATGGTCGGCAAGGTAATAGAGCTCCTGAAAGAGCTGAGTGTAGAGCATCCCAATAATGAAATTGAGCGATGAATCGTTGTCGGGGATGAGCGCGAACAGTGCCACCTTCTTTTCGCCCAACGACGGAAAGTCCATCTCATCGTGGCTGACCACGCTTGCAATCTGCGGAAGGTTGAATTTCTCCAGCCGCACGCCGAGACTTATTAATATGGATTTCGCTGTCTTACCTGCCGCCAGCTTGAAGATGTTGTACTGCTTAACCGCTAAATTCTCCGGGTCGCGCATATCCAGCCGCTCGAACAACTCGTCAAGCACGCTGGCGTATTCCTCATCTTCCTCGCGTACGTCGGCCGCGCCGATCATCTCCATCACCATAGGGAAGTTCTGCTCAAACGGCGGGGCTTCGTGGACAAGGTAGAGGATAAGCGCCTCCATGAGCGCCGTCTCCGCGCGTTCCCAGAAGGGATCGTTGCTTTGCGCGCCCTTGGGCGTGGTGTTGCGCACGATGTTGCCGACCAGCTTCAGCACGTCCTTGTCGTCCCGGAGATAGGTGAAGGGGTTATACCCGTGAGACCGCTCCGTATGGATAAGGTCGAGGACGCGCAGTTCATAGCCCTGCCGCTCCAGCAGATATCCGGTGTCCCGCAGGATTTCGCCCTTCGGGTCGAGCACTACAAACGATGTGTTACACTGCATGACGTTGGGCTTGGCATAAAAGCGCGTCTTTCCGCTGCCGCTGCCGCCTACCACCATGACGTTGATATTTCGCCGGTGCTTACGCCCGTCCAGGCCGATGCGGACGTTCTGCGAGAGTAGGATGTTGTCGGGTTTGTTCCTGTCCGCGTATTTGTGGGAGAGCTGCTTCGGGTCACCCCACTTGGCGCTGCCGTGTTCCTCGCCTTTGCGGTAGTTGCGTTTCATGGCGTAATAGATGCCGATGCCCAGTACGTACATCAACAGGGTTATAAGGATAGCCTTGGGTGAGTCGGCACACCATGATATAGCCGTCGGGTCGTTCATTCCGTTGGTGAAAGCGGTCATAATGCCCGAAAGCCCCTGAGATAAATAAGGGGCGACGATCAGCGCCGCCCACACCACGGGGATGAGCCCCAATCCCCAAAGGATGAAGCCCGTTTTTTTGTTTTCAATCGGTCTGTTCATCTTGCCATTTCCTTATTGCGCTTTTTCTCTTTTCGGGTGGGCGCATCCATTACGTCAAGTAGGGTCTCGTCCACAAAATCGGTGTCACGTCCCTGCGCCACCAGCTCGTTACGGGTGTCGTTAAGCGAGCCGATAATCAGGCGCTGCTGGTACTCGTCCACCTCGATGACGCGTTTATCCTCCATATCCGTCACCTCTCCGGCTGGTTTTTTTGCTGCTGCCGCTCTGCATACAAATTCTTGTCAACGCGCTCCATGATATCGCAGGCCGCCTTACGAATGCTGCCCAGCACCTCGCGTTTTTCACCTGTATCCAGTTCCGTTATAGCTTCGGGAATGTTGTCGTATACGGGAACGTCGATTCCATATCGCCTGCATATTATGTTTGCCGCGCAGCTTGAAATGAACGCGTCACGCGTCGGCGCGTCGGTCATATTCTCCGCATGGACAAGTTCGCAGGAAACAGCGGCAAACAGCGCCGCTCCGTCCATGTTTCGGGCAACATATACAGTGTTGTCCTTATCGGAATATAACGCCCCGATGTCCTGCGAAACGGAGTCGGATACCTTGACGGGAATGGGCGTATCTGTCACCAGCGCTTTAAGCCTTGACCGTATGGGCGCTTGCGTCCGCTCGCGCACGGGCTTGCCGTACGTCTGCGACACGTCGAACACGCGCTTTACGTCAAAACTTGTTCTCATTGTTCCGTCTCCACGTTCGTACTCGCCGCTGGCCTCCAGCACCTGTAGGGCTTTTTCATTCCGCTTGACAGAGCGCCCGCGTTCGTGCCAATCGTCAAAGCTCATCACATAACTTGCTTCCGGATTCTGCGCCAATATCAGAAGCGTGTTAGCAACGCTTGTTCTGCCGAGACGTGATTGCATGTTCAAATAGTTTGAAAGAGCCTCGGGGCTGGATAACGTAATATCTGTCATTCCCTCAATGGTCTCATACAAGTGCGCGCGTTCCTCCTGCTTGCGCTGCGCCCAGGCTTCCTTATCAAAGGGTTGGTTTGCTTGTTCCTCGGTACTCTGGTTTTCAAATAAGCTATCATAGTTTTCCATGTGGTTACCGTCCTTTCTCTGTTTTATCTTTTCTGCTTCGCGCAGGCTTGTGGGTGGTTTGCCGCGATTTGTCCTTGGCGGGCGCGCTCTTTTCTTGCCGTTCTGTCCTGATTTCTTTGATCTGACTGCGCACGGACGGACGCTCAACCTCGACGGTATCGCCTTTGTCCCCGAAGGAAAGCGTGGACGGACGCGATCTTTCCGTCCCCGCCCTCATAGGGTTTGAAACATCCGTGGGCTGTTTGTGCTCCGTTTTTTGCGGTTCATTCAGTATTTCATCCAGCGTATGCTCGTCTACGGTGTGCGCAGGCTTTTCGGACGTAGGCACAGTGCGCTCCTTCTCGGTATCCGGCTGCTTCGCTTTTGCTTCACGCGTTTTCTTGATATCTTCGCGGATCTTCTCCACGTCCACGGTGGAGAGGGCGAACCGCTCCGCGATACGGTTGACCTTGGCGGCGTCGTTGGCGTTGACCACGATGTCGCATAAGCCGTCCGGCTGCTTGCGGTTGACCACGGCGGCGTACAGCACGCCGTATTTGCGCGCTTCCTCCGCAAAGCGTTTTAATTCACTCGTTTTAATGACAAATACCTTTGTCGGCTTACCGTTGAACGCCTGCATCCGTGCTTTACCCTTTGTACGTTTCTGGTCCTTCAATGCCGCGATGAGGAAGGTGGCGAGCGATAGCGCGCCCTTGCCCGCGAGGTTGGTCACGACCTCAACGCCTTTCAGCCCCATTGATGTCGCCATGTTCACGATCTGTTCTGCCGCGTCTCCTGTCTGGTTCATGTGTTTTTTCCCCCTTTTCTGATTTTTCCACTTGCCCGACCTTCTCCCGGATGATGAGCGAACGTTCCAAAATAGCGTCGCACAGCCTTACATCCTGCCTGAGTGATTTGAGCTGCGCGGAAAGAGTATTGACCTGTGCTCCGAGCTGCGTCCTACGTTCCTCCGGGACGAACGCGTGGCGTTTCTCATTTGACAGCGCCTTGCGCTCAGTGGTAAGAGCGGCAATCTGCCGCTCCGTATCCGCACGGAAGACGGCGAGTTGCACATCGTTGTCGATACCGTGCCTATGCAGAAATTTCGCCTGTTCCGTGATGGCGTCCATTAGCCGCAAGTCCTCACGCAATAAAAAAGGCGCCTGGCCTGCCGGCTGGCGCTGCGCACCGCGGAGCTTATATAGGTAGTGGAAGTATAACGCCCGTAGTCCCTTCCATGTGACGCGGTATAGTTTGAAATCCCCGCGCACCTTCACGCGCCTGATTGTAGGTGGTTCGGGCCTCAGCGGTCGTGCTGGCATCCGCTGCCGGAGGATGCGGCTTTTGATGGCCTCTTCGGTATAGTTATCACCCAGTGAACGGAGCCTCACAAACCGTTCCTTGCCCTGCGGCCGCACCTTCATATACTTGCCGCCCGTTACAACCTCGTAACCCTTTTCCTTCAAACTGCGGATGAACGCCTGAAAGCTCATGGACATCATGACAGCCTGATCCACGTCCTCGCGGATGGCGCTACGCCATGTGGGACGCCCTTCACTTTCAGCTTTCCATTCGGCGTAATGCTTACGACGATTCTGCGGGTCGGTGATAACCGAAAGGGCGTTTGCCCGGCAAAGCTCGTCGGAGGTGCGGCGCATAAGCGCATAGCTCTTTTTGTTGTCGTAATATCGGTAACCGTCCTTAAAGGACACCGAGTTGATGACGAAATGATTGTGGACGCACTTTGTATTTAGATGAGTGGCGACAATCACTTCAAACCGGTCGCCCCATAGCTTTTCAGCCATTGCCACGCCGATCCGATGCGCGGCTTCCGGCGTGATCTCGCTCGTCGCGAAGCTCTGATATCCGTGGTATGCGACGATACCGCCCTCCTTATCCCATTGCTTTTTGGTGAGTATCATCTGCTGCCGCGCAATTTCAACGTTGCAGTTGACGCCCGAAACAAAATGCCTTTGCTCCGTCTTTTCATCCGCCGCCGCATATTCAAGCACATCAATCAAGCCGCGCTCGCTTGCATCCTGCATGGCATATTCCATGATGTCCTGCATTTCTTCCATCTCGGTAGGGCTCCATTTGGGGTTTTCCGTTTTCTCAGGGTTCTCCGCATACTGTATCACTTTGCCGATCCAACCGCGCACGTCCCATATCTTTGTGGTCGCCATATCATATCCTTTCCGGTAGCACGACCGCCGCCTGTATCCGAAGAATGGCCTCATGCAGCTCACGTGCGTTCTTTTCGTATTGCTCTGCGTCGATAAACCCAATGGCGTTGGCACGGGCAGCGATTTGATTGATACGGTTGCCGATAGCACGTAACTCTTTCATCATGGCGTAATAATCGGCGCGTGGAGGCTCCCTCGGCACACGGCCTTTTATAAGCGCGCGCAAATACGCTTCCTGCGATAAGCAGGATTTTTTGACGCTGCAGCGGAACGTATCGTATTCGTCATCGGACAGATGCACCCATATTCGATGCGCGCGCTTTCTCATGGAAATCACCTCCTTTGTTGCGGGGTCTAAGGGTGCGCCCTTACAAGCGAATTTGTGGTCACACAAATTCAGTGCTTGGTAGTAGACAGCAGAGCTGTCCACCGAAATACCAGCCGGGAAAAGAAATCATCTCTCGAAGTCTCGCGCCTCGCGGTTCTCCCGTGTCTTTGCACGACTCTTTTCAAAGTGATCCAGTTGCTTGAAACCAACACTGTCCACGTAATACGCAGTGCTTTTACCTCGCTCCCGAATGACAACCACGTCGCTCACCGACAGGGAATGCCCTCTGAAATCCTTTGGGTGTTCAGTATTAAATTTGTAAAAGAGGTTCTCCAATGTTTCATGAGGCCTCATGCGGCCGGAATACACAAGATCATAATTTCTGATATCACATGGAATGCCGTTTTTCTCAAGGTGGTTGAAGGGTTCAAACCGGATGTCATGCAGTTCATCCGAGCGTTTAAGCTGATAAATTGAAAACCGGCGCTGCGAGGTGATATCCGAGGATTCCGTTATTTCCTGATGCTCAGCTTCTGTCTGTGAAGGTTTAACCTGCTGAACATGGATCTGGCCGTCCGCCGAATAGAATATTTCGGGTGTCTCAAAGAGCTTTGTATATTTTTCAGCCAATTCCTTGGGCAGCTCCGCAAAATTATCCTCGCTCAAGCCTACGATAAGGAAGGTGCCGGCGATAATATCGACCATCTCGCCGTCTTCACCATAAATAGCACGGTTGAGCGGAAGCCCATTCAGCTTACCCTCCTCGTTACAAATAAGCCCCACCAAATCTTCATATGGGTACGTTGCCTCGATGTATCCGCCGACCTCATGCTGCAGGGAATGAAGACCGGAATCGATGTCCTTTTGATATGGTTTTTTCATGGGTTCAACAACCAATACATTCATTTGAAAATCTCCTTATTCTATTGGATTCTTAGCGTTATCTTTCGGGTTCACCTCGCATCCTGATGGCAGACGATATTCCTTTTTCAATCTGGAGCTGTCGATTGTAGTCCTTGCCTTTATCGGGAAGCGATAGCTCCGCAGCGTACCGCTCCGGCAGCAGCGCGCATATCGTTTTCGCTGCCAGTTTTCCCGCCTCGTCGTTATCGAGGCAAAGAATAACGCGGCGCACATGGGGGTAGTCGTGCAAATACTGCGCCAACGCGGCGGGCAGAGGCGTTTCGCTGAGTGTTTGTCTCGGTTGATAGACGCCCGACAGCGAAAGATAATTGAGTCGCCGCCATGCGTCCTTCTGCATCGTAGCAAACGAAAGCAGGTCGATAGCGCTTTCAAACAGATAGACTGTGTTCGCATCATGACGAAACGGTAGGGCGAAGGCGTAGCGCTTATCGCTACAGTCCACCTCGCGGAGATACATCGATGTGGGGCTGGAGCTGCGCAGCATGGCATACCTGGCCTTTCCGCTATCATCAAAGCCTACAAAAACGCAGTTGTGGCGCTCATCCTCATACAGCCGCCCGGTTTGGACGCAGTATTCCAGTATCTCCGAATCAATGCCGCGCCCCGTCAGGTATCGCAGAACACGATCGTTGTTGATATAAGGTTTTGGAAGCATGAACGGCAGTTTGGGTGGCGGTTTCGCCGTATAAACAGGCGGGGAAGGAGTATATCCCGCACAGCCGCACAGGTGCTGAGCAGCCTCCACGAATTCCATGCCGCGCACCTTAATGAGATAGTCCAGCGCGCTTCTGCCACCGATACCCCGGGACCACCAGCACCATTTACCATTGGATATTTTCAAACTGTCATGTGTGCGAGTGGAGTAAGTGTTTGGGTTGATCCGCACCAACTCGTCCGGCTCATTAATTTTTAGATATGAAAGTAAATCCATTTGCTTTGCCTTCTCGATCTGTTCTCTGGTGACATAACTCTGTTGCATGCTTTTTGCCATAATAATCTCCTTGGATATGAAAAAGACACCGGCTAATTCCGATGTCTCATTTCGTGGTACTTCATTTTGCTTTTTATAGCACGCCGACTCGTTTCATATACGCGATGCAGTCGGCGTGGCCGAAGCTATAGATTTCCCGACGTTCCATGTTTTCTTCCTTGTACTTAAGCATGGTGTATTGTACAAACGCAGCGTGTTCATCCTCGCTGATGGAGACAGCGCCCTTGCCTTCGAGCACCTGCAAGATGCAGGGATGCTTCTCTATCAGCCTGTCACATTCCTGTCGGAGTGTCGTATACTGCTCATCTTCGCGAAGCTTTACGGCCACCTCGTTTTCGATTTCCTTGTACCGCTCATTGATCCAATCTGATTTTGCAGGCTCCATAATCATTACTCCTTCCCAAATACTCCTGCTATTAATGTATCCGTTCTCATGAGCCATATCAAAGCTGTCGATTTACCGGGTTACGGTATATTCTCTTTCCTTTATATCTCCCTCCTGTTCAGGCTCGCCGTCAAGCATCTCCGGTTTACCTTTTTCCATATTAAGCAATGCGTCCAGCTCAGCCAGCCGCGCAGCTTTCTCCTTAAGCTCCTGCTCCTGCACAAACGGCTTATCGACCTCCAGCCTGGCTTCGTCCATTTGCTGGTGCAGGTCCTCCAGCTTCCGCTGGCAGCGTTCTACCTCCCGCGGCAGCCCGGAGAACACATTGTCCAGTCTCGTTATGTTTCCATAGACATCACTTCCCAGCATGATGGAATAGCTAAGCACGTTCTTTATTGACAGTTGGAATGCCTTGTTAAACGTATCGAAGGACAGTATCAGCTTGAAGCCGCGGTACTCGCCGATTTCTGCCGAATCGGGCGAGGTCTTGGCTTTGCATGCTGCCAGCAGCGCCTGCCCGGCCGGTTCCTTTTCGTCATACCGGACACCGTTTACCGTCATAGGCGAAAACTTCTGCCCGTCCTCCGGCGCAGACTCTTTTAAGCGGGCGATGTCCTGCTCGTATCCGCGGATACGCTCCTCGGTCTGCCTAATCTGCGAAGGAAAGTACTTATGCAGGTTATCTTCCGTCGCGTAACGCTGGCTTAAGTGGCTGGCTTTCAGCAGCTTCAACCGCGCCACCTGAATATCCAAATCCATCTTTTCCTTGATATATGGATTCCCGGTCGCCAGCGCCTTGACTTCAGCATACGAGAGAGCCGTTTCGTCGATATCTTCGCAGCTCCGCACTGGACTTTTACTGGTCATAATTTGCGAGATGAACTTCTGCTTGTTTTCGATTGTTTGCCACATGTACGAATCAAAAGTGTTCTCGGTGACATACCTGAAAACGTGTACCTGCTCGTTATCGTTGCCCTGCCGGATAATACGGCCTTCGCGCTGCTCGATGTCCGAAGGCCGCCACGGCACGTCGAGATGATGCTCAGCCACCAGCCGCTTCTGCACGTTTGTTCCCGCGCCCATCTTGAAGGTAGAGCCCAGCAGTATGCGGACGTTGCCCTTGCGGACATTGGCGAACAGCTCGCTCTTTCGTATCTCCGTGTTTGCGTCGTGGATGAAAGCGATCTCATCCTCCGGTACTCCTAAATTCACCAGCTTTCCCTTGGTATCGTCGTATACGTTGAAGCTGCCGTCGTAGTGTGGGGTCGAGATATCACAGAAAACAAGCTGTGTCAGCCGCTTGTCCCTGTTTCCCTCCCACAGGCGGAAAATGTTCTCCACGCATGCGCTTACCTTACTGTCTGAATCGTCTGGCAGCAGCTCGCTGATCAGCCTTTGGTCGAGCGCCAGCTTGCGCCCGTCGTTCGTGATCTTGAGCATGTTATCCTCGGTCGCGTCTACCATTCCGTTGCGCACCTTTTCCGCGCGCTCGGCCAGCTCCGACACGATCTCCCGCTGATGCTCGCTCGGCTTTATCACCACGTTGTGGTATTCCGTCTCCGGCACAGGCAGATCGAGCATGTCCGCGGTCTGGATATCTGCCACCTGCTTGAACATACTGATGAGCTCTGGCAGGTTATAGAACCTTGCAAACCGTGTTTTCGCCCTGTATCCCGTGCCCTCGGGTGCAAGCTCGATGGATGTGACCGTCTCCCCGAACGTCGAAGCCCATGCGTCGAAGTGCTGCAAGCCCTGGCTGCGCAGCGCCTCGTACTGCAGATACCGCTGCATGGTGTACAGCTCGGTCATGCTGTTTGATATCGGCGTACCCGTTGCAAACACCACGCCGCGCCCGCCGGTCAGCTCGTCCAGATACCGGCACTTCATAAACAGGTCGGAAGACTTTTGCGCTTCCGTCTGCGAAAGCCCGGCGACGTTGCGCATTTTGGTGACGAGGAACAATAGTGATAGGTAACCGTTTGACGTAATCTCCGGGTTTTCCCCCACTTCACACCGTGCGTGCACCTTTCAGCGCACACGGCGCTCCATCAAGTTGACTTACTTTCTATCTTTAGATTTCAATGCCACTGTACCCTCACGGGTACAGTACACTTACAAATTTCACTGTTTGAGTTTTTCACGATATTTCATAATTTTGCGTACCGTCTTAGCTTCTGTTTCAGACGGTATCGGACTGTTGTGAACCATGCGATGGCAGGGTACACAGAGCCATGCCAGATTGGGAACTTTGTTGATTCTCTCGATTGGAAGCCTGTTATTAACGTGGTGACAATGTTTTGGAACCGTTTCAGAAAAAGGTCTGCCACAGCATTTGCACTTGCCCTTATCCCGGTTGTAAGCGTACTCGCGATTCATGTAGTACTCAAAATTCGCTTTCCACATTTTCCCCTTGGCGTAACAGGCCAGCGCGATATCTTCCGGCGTATTGATAGAGGGGCGATCGCACGGCAGAGGCTTATGCTTCGTGCGGTAATATATATACCGCCTGCGTCCATCTACCGTATACGGGGTCGTTTTTTGGTCGAATGGCTTACTCTCATATCGGCTGTGCGTGATGAAAGCATAGGTAATACCAAACCATTTGCCCTCAATCTTTATTGCAAAGGTCTTGCTGTCATACCCCTCGTGCCGCTGCGGAAGATTGCAGAGCGTTTTTAACGGAACCTGCATTTGGTTGTATCTGTCTGGAAACATCTTTTTCCAAACGGCCAGTGCCGTATTGTTCACCCTGCGGTCTATTGCGTGGTAGGCATGTGAGCAGATGGATGGTTGCAGATATTGCGCCAGCCCCATGATGATGGAATTAACATACTGTATTTGCGCGGCCTGCGTGTTGGGCTGTGAAAATAGTCCGACTCGCCGTACCTGTTCCGAAAGATTCCGAATCTTCTTCGTCAGTCGTTCCATGTCCGGGAATGGCTTGCCCACCAAATGCTCAGACCACGTCGCGGGGTCAGGCGTTCTGCGTTTCCTCTCTGCTTTTACGATGTAACCAAGAAAATGTATCCCCCCTTCGCGTAAGTCGGTTACATACGTCTTTTCCTGTGATAGCTCCAACTTCATCTTAGATTTGAAATACTTTGTCAGCTCACGCTTCATACGGAACGCTTCCTTTTCCGTAGAAGTCAGCACCACCCAATCGTCTGCATAACGGAAATTGTATTTCGGTGTGATGCCTGACCATTTCAGCCGCCTCGTATCGTTGCATTTATGTTTGCATTGGCGATACGGCTCCATATAGGTGCGCCCGACATACCAGTCAAAATCGTTAAAATACACATTCGATAACAAGGGAGAAAGAATCCCGCCCTGCGGTGTTCCCAACGCGGTTTTCTGGTACAAATCACTTTCAACATATCCGGCTTTGAGCATCTGGCTAATGATTTTCAGTGCCCGTTTGTCATGGATACCGATGCTCCAGAGCTTTTTGAGCAGCAGTCGGTGATTGATGTTGTCAAAACAACCACGAATGTCTCCTTCTACCGCCCATACCGGTTGGTCGGGTGATTTGCACCCCGCGTTGATTACATTGATGATATCCCGGATTGCGTGCTTTTGTGCCCGATAGGGGCGAAAACCATAGCTATGCGGATAAAATCTCGCTTCGCAGATAGGTTCTAAAATCAGCCTGACGCACTCCTGTACGATTCTGTCCAAGACAGTGGGAATCCCCAATGGTCTTTTCTTGCCATTGCCCTTGTCGATATACACTCGCCGCGCGGGCTTTGGCCTGTAATTGCTAAAACTCGATTGAATCAGCGAAAGCAGTTCCTCTTTTGGCATTTGCAGATATCTGTCCATTTTCATCTGATCAACTCCGGCGGTTTTACTGCCTTTGTTGGATTTGATGTTATGAACAGCGGTTACGATGGTTACTTCATTCGCCATCGCTTCCAACAGTCCGGTGAACGAAACGCCCTGTCCTGATTTCTCGTATAAGAGGTCCTGGCATTTCTTGAGGTCTGTTTCTGTGGAAAATCCCACGCTTAAATGCACAAGGTTCTCACCTCGCAGTTCGTCACCCATCTTTCAGGGAGTAATTAGACTTCCATTTCGTGAAATTTGTAAATCAACCTGACTTGTGCCCTTCGCCGTGGAGCATTTCAGCCCCGTGTAGTTGGCGTTACCCAACCGCAGACTACTATGGCACGGATGACTTCCTGTAACCTTCATCGTGCTGCGACACTCCAATTACAGGCTCTCAAACGTTCCCAAATCTTTATCCTTACGGTCATTCCTGACCATTGAAGCCCTTAGGCCGCTACCTTACACCGGGAGAATCTAACCACGCTTTGAATCACAGTTGCCGCATGGCTCCAATAGATATTTCATTCCATCGGGCATGTGCAGAAAAACCAACCACACACGCTTTCTCCAATTTTCATCCTTTCGAATGCCTTTTGCTCTTACGATGCTGCATAGCTTTCACTTACGGGTAGCCATAGGCTTCGGAAGCCCGCACCATTATTATCCATGCCTTTCGGTTTAGGTTTTCAGGTTACGACTTCACCACGCTTTGTACCCCTCCCATTTACAGTTGGGCGACGCACAGTGGAGTATTAGCTCGCGTACCGCCTGCGGTTTGACAGACCGTTATGGGATTGCTCCTTTCCGGCGTTGATTCTGTACGGCAAGGGAATTTCACCCCTGAATTTGAGATTTGAGTTCTCTGCGATATTTTCTTATATTACAAGTGCTATCGCATGGTGCTTTTCACTCCGCTGTCAGCGGTAGCTTAGGCACAACGTTTCGCACAATTCTTATAGCTATGCGCCTCATCCACAAAAAGGTGGTCAACGCCCAACTCCTCGAACGTCACCAGATCGTCCTTGCGCGACTGGTCGTTGAGCTTATCTAGCTTGAGCTTAATGGCTTTCTTCGTTTTCTCAAGCTGCTTGACGGTAAACCGCTCCGCCTTGGCGGCTTTGGCGTCCGCGATGCCATCCACGATCTCGTCAAGCTGCTCCTGCAGCACAGTCCTTTGCCGTTCGATTGACAGTGGTATCTTTTCAAGCTGGCTGTGGCCTATGATCACAGCGTCATAATCGCCGGTGGCGATACGTCCGCAGAATTTCTTCCTATTACGCCTTTCAAAGTCCTTCTTCGTCGCCACCAATATGTTGGCCGAGGGGTAAAGTTGCAAAAACTCAGCCGACCACTGCTCCGTCAGGTGGTTCGGCACCACGAACAGGCTTTTTTGGCACAGTCCGAGGCGCTTTAACTCCATCGCTGCGGCGACCATCTCAAATGTCTTGCCCGCGCCCACCACATGCCCCAGCAGCGTGTTGCCGCCGTAGAGAATGTGCGCGATGGCGTTGACCTGATGCGGACGCAGCGTAATCTCCGGGTTGATACCCGGAAAGGTCAGATGGCCTCCGTCATACTCACGGGGGCGGATGCTGTTGAACTTTTCGTTGTAGAGCCGGACGAGCCGCTCCCTTCGGCTGTGATCCTTCCATATCCATTCGCGGAACGCGTCCTTGATCTGCTGCTGCTTCTGCTGCGCGACCGTGGTTTCCTTCCGGTTGAGGACGCGGATTTCCTTGCCGTCTGCGTCGATCTTCTTATCGAAGATGCGCACATCCTTTAGGTTAAGCGTTTGTTCGATGATCTGATAGGCGTTGATGCGGTCGGTGCCATAGGTGGTATTGGCTAAAACACCATCGTAGTCGGCTTTTTTCCCCTCAATGCTCCATGATGCGGTGTAGGGGGAATAGTGGACTTTTATTCTGCTTTCAGCGTAATAGCCCGGCTTCAAAAATTCAAGCACAAATTGCTGAATATCCTCCTGCGGCAGCCATGTCGCGCCCAACCGCACGTCAATTTCACCGGCTGTCAGGTCCTGGGGCTGTATGGCCTCCAGCGCCGTGACATTCAGCTGTATTTTTTCCGCCTGATCAGGAGGCAGAATATTAATGAGCTCCCGCGCCTGCTTTAGTTTTTGGCGTACATTGCCGGACAGATATTCGTCCGCGGTGACAAGCGGGAACCGCTCCGTCTGGAAAAAGGCGCGTGGTACGTTCTCCGGCTCCAGCTTTCCGAAATCCCGAAAGATAACGCCCTTCAGGTCGGCTTCGATCTGTTCCTCGGAAAGCCCGGTCAGGCTCGCCATGTATGGGAGATCCACGCGGGCTTTTTCTGTGAGTGACACCGTAAGCGCCTCGCTGGCCGTATCCACCGAGGTCACGACGGTATGCTGCTTGATGGTGCGCCTGGTGAACATATCCGCCTTGCGCTCCAGCTCGCCGTTCTCGTCGATCACCTCCAGTGAACAGAGCAGACAATAGGAACTATCGTCCTCAAACGCCATTTTGTTGGCGCGGCTGTTCAGCAAACCGTATTTCTTCGTATAAGCGTCATACAGGATGTTCAGGTTTCGTTGTTCGCGGCGGATAGCATCGTCCGCATATCCCTCCAGCTGGTACTCGATGAGCCGCCGTGAGCAATCGCGCAGCTCGATCATGCCACGTATGCGGTTATCGGCAGTGACGGATACCTCGATCTTGTTCATGCGCGAATTCTCACGGTAGTATATCTGCCCGTCTGTCAGCGCAAAGCTGAAATTACGCACATTGGGGTCGGCGGGAATGGACTCCGTTTCGTTCTCCTCAAGCTCATCCTGTTCATATTCGGTGATCTTAGCGTGAATGTTTTCGATGGCAGCCCTCAACTGGTCAGCCAGATCAGCGCCCTCGAAAGGCTTGCAGGTGGTTTCGCTCCTGTTGCCGTACATCATATCGTCGAAGGCCATCGTCCCCAGCACCATATCGGGATTCTCCGCGAAGTAGCTGTTGACGGTTATCCCGTCTTCGGTTTGGGAAAGATGCACCCAATCCGGGTCTGTCTCTACGGGGCGGTCGCGCTTCTGCAAAAACAGAATGTCGCTCGTGACCTGCGTACCGGCGTTTGCGGTGAATGCGTTATTCGGCAGCCGGATCGCGCCGATGAGGTTCGCGCGCTGCGCGATGTATTTGCGTACGGCGGGGTTGCGTTTGTCCATCGTTCCCTTCGAGGTGATGAACGCGACGATGCCCCCCGGCCTGACCTTATCCAGCGTTTTGGCGAAAAAGTAGTCGTGGATGAGAAAGTGGTTCTTATCGTACCGCTTGTCCGCCACGCCGTAGGAACCGAACGGCACATTGCCGATAGCCAAATCGAAAAAGCTGTCCGGCAGGCTGGTTTCCTCAAAGCCCTGCACGGCGATGTTTGCGGACTGATATAGCTGTTGAGCGATACGTCCGGTGATGCTATCGAGCTCCACGCCGTACAGTCTGCTCCCCGACATGCTCTCCGGCACGAGCCCCAAAAAGTTGCCGATGCCGCAGGCGGGCTCCAGCACGTTGCCAGTCTTAAATCCCATGCTTTCAATCGCCTGATAGATGGCCTTGATGACGGTGGGCGACGTGTAGTGCGCATTCAGCGTGGAGCCGCGCGCCGATTCATATTCATTCTCGGTTAAAAGCTGCTTCAACTCGGCATATTCATCGCTCCAACTTGAGTTGGCCTCGTCAAACGCCTGCGGGATGCCGCCCCAGCCGACATACCGGGAGAGGACTTCTTGTTCCTCGGCGGTGGCAAGACGGTTCTCCGCTTCGATAGCCTGCAGCATACGAATGGCCGCTACGTTGAAGCCGTACTTTGTCTTGGCTCCGCCATGCCCGAGATTGTCATCTGTGATACGAAAATCCAGCTTGGGCTGCTTGGGCTTTTCCGGCGTGAGGTCAATATAGACGCTCTTCAACGCAACACCGTCCGCTCTTTCCCAAGCAGGCTGTAAAGACTCCGGCAGATCAACGTCCATCTCGACATACGATTTTTTGACTTCGCTGTCACCGTCTATCGTGACCGTATCGCCTTCGCGGGTGATGGAGACGGGTTTTCCGTGTTCCCGTACCCACTCAGGCGCTTCCGGCGAATCCGGCTCTATTGTTATTTTTTCGACTGATTGCTGTGAAATTAGTTCTCGGACAGTATCTATGTGCTCGCTGCGGAATATGGGGAATCCGGTCGCTTCGGCAAAGGTGATGTCCCTCAGGCTGACGCTGTCGGACTCCCTGTTGATGCTGTCGATAGCGAAACGCCGTCCGTCGATGGTCAGCTCCGTGTCGGGCTGGATGTCATCTTCTTTCCCGGCAGGTTCGGCTTCCTCGATGGTGTTAGTCTCTGCGGCCCGAACGATAAGGCCGTCGTTGAGCGGGTTCTCCCGTATCCGGTGGTCGAACTCCCCGCGGGACATCTGTTTGGACAGCAGCGGGAATTTCTCATCGTTAAGCGTAACGGTTTCATCGTCGTATCCAAGCAGCGTGTATTCGCTTGCTCCGATGTGGACAGTATCGCCCAGCGCATACCGGTATTCGGCGTAATGGCGCGTATCCGCCATCCTTTCGGCAGCCTCGCGCAGCGTTTCGCGTGCATTCTGTTCCGACGCAAGCTGCGCAGCCCGCGCCGCCTGCCTTTCTTGATAGTCCGGGAGCTGGGCTTTTTCAGCATCAGAAAGGTAACGGTCCGCGGTGGTCAACTCACCGATGCGCTTCGCCACGCGGCTCCAAGTCAGCAGGATTTCCGCGTCGGGGTTCATGAGGGAGCCCTTTGTTATCTTAATACCTTTGCCGTCATGGTCTTCCCAGCTATGATCGACACCCTTTAGCGCATGGCTGCGCCCGCCAATGCCGTATTCGCGTTTAAGAAACGCCGCTCTGTCCTGCGGGGTATGCGGCTCTGTAAAGTACAGATAGATTCGGTATTTACCGTCCGCGACGCCGCTGCCGCGCGTCAGCACCTCGTCGATCTCGGCTTGGGATATAAAAAAAGCAGAGGTTTTATCCGCCTCTGCCTGTTCAATCGATTCAATTTGTTCTTCGGTTGTGGGGAATAGGGTTAGCTGTTGATGAGGTCGCGGAGTACCGCTTCCTCGGCCTGGAGCTTGATCATGTTCATCAGCCCCATCCATTTCATCGGGTCTCGGGCTTTTAGCACTTCCGTCACGCCCTGTTCCCGAGCCATCCGTACCGTCACTGCTTCCACCTGTTCCCGTGCTGTCTGGTCGATCTCCGCCAGATGGCTGTCCAGCTTCTCGGACAGCAGCAGCCCCGCGTATGTCCCTTTCCTGTGGTTCTTCAGAAACGTCTTCCTCAGCATCCCGTACTTCCCGATGGGGCGCGTCTCCGGCTCGCCCAGTGTCAGGTCGGGTATCAGGTAATCGCCCTGCCGCGTGTATGTGATCTCCATGCTCACCGCTCCTTTCGTTATCTTTGCCTCTATTGTCCTTTAATCGCTTTGCCTTTGCAAGTCTGTTGCGTTCCTGCCACTCAATGCCCCTGACAGTGCGTTCAATCTGGCGCAGCACCATCTCGGATATGTCGCTGGACGCGCCGCCCAGCTGCATGACCGTATCAAAGGTATTGAAGTTGAAAATGTCCCTGAACAAGTCCTTGGGAAGCGTTTCCGTGTCCAGCCCCAAACGGCTGAGCACCATGTAGGATATGCTGTCGGTCAACGCATCCTGTAACACCACTCCCACGTTCAGTTCATCCAGATCAGCTAAATAACTGCCATCCCGAACACCTAAAAGCTCGGTGAAGTAATCCGCCATGTTATCCTGAACAGCGTTTCGGATAATGTCCAGCAGTTGGCTTTCAAAGCCGATGACCGCTTCGTCTGTGTCCCCGAATTGATGGGAGAGTTCTTCAATCACCTGTTCCTGATGCGCTTTTTTCATATTCCACAGCCGGAACGGAACGCGATCCAGACTGTGCGTATCCGACACATCAAAAACATACCGAAGCGTTGTTCTTCCCGTGTTGTTGTCCAGAAGCGCAATGCCCTTCGCGCCACGGTTCACCCAGCGGCGCACATGCTTGTTCCAAAGCTCTATGGAAGCGCAGGCGGTGGCGTCCGGACGCTGCGCATAGATAAGGAGTTGTTCTTCGAACGGATATTTATACAGTCGGGCGGAGGTTTTTAGAAAATCAGTCCACGTGTCCCGTTTATCCGTCACCTGCATTACCATTCGTTCCATGAGTTCAGATATTCGTTGCAGCTTGGTCGCCAATGCGTTCACCTCCTTTATTTGAGCTTGTATTGATTGGACAGCCTGCCGCCGTCCTCTGAATACCGGGGAGCGATATCCGGCATGTCTAAACGCTCCAGCCGGTGAAGGTTTTTTCTGGCCGCTGAGCGGGAGAGCCCAACGCTCTTTCCGAGCTTTCTTACCGATATAGCGATACCGCGCCCGTCCGACACGTCCAGCAGATAGCAGTATATGAGCTTTGCGCCTGCGGGAACGGGCAGCCCGGCGGTGAGCTTGTATCTTGTCAGGTCGTTCATATCCTCCTCCTTATCTTTCCGGCTGGTCTCTTTTCTTCTTTTGCGGCTGCGGTGTTCTATCGTCCTGCGCCCGAACACGTTCTTTTTCACTGTCATAGCAATAGATGTAGAAGTTGTAATCGCCCTGAAGGGGGAAGCAGCGGACGTAAAACCGGTACTGTCCCAATTTAGAATGAAATCCGTATACACCCTCCTGCCACGCTCCCTTGATTCTGGCCTCCTGATGTTCATAGCAGTATGCCGCCATGCTGCTGCGATCCTTCAGCAGTCCCTGCTCACGCAGGCCGTTGACGAACAGATCGAGCTTCTCCCTGAAATCCTGCGTTTTCAGCTCGCTGACATGCTCCCACCATGTCGTCCAGAACTCGTTGCCGCTGCGCCCGAAGTCGCCACGCAAGTGGCCGATGCAGCCAAGCTCCTTGTCTCGTTCCTTGTTCGAATAAAATAAAAAGCTCTCATCAGGAGCCGCAGCGTTGATTTCATATGCCATGCTGTCACCTCTGCCTTTCCGGCTCGCGCTGTTCTTTGCTGCGCCTCTTTTCGCACACCTGCTTCAGCTTCTCCGCCGCCCAATCGGGCAGGAATTCAGGCTTCAGCACGCCGAGGATGTCCTCGCGGTTCCAGCGAGCTTCCTTGCCCGAATAGAGGTTGACCGTGTAGACCGCCCGGCCCCGGGCGTTTCCGTGTGTGCCGAAACCGCCCGTCGCCAGAACGAGTTGCTTCGCGGCGTTTCGATATTCGGGCAAGAGACACTCCGGGCGAATGACCACAACCTTATTTTCAATGCTCTGGCTGTAGTCGTTCGACGTGCAATGCTCCTTCGTAAAGAGGGATATGGAGGTTTCCACACGTTCCGCCTTCACTACCTCGAGCTGCGTTTGCACGCGGGCAAGGAACTCGGTCATCATCTCAAAATAGTCCGCGCTGCCGACAGCTTTCTCATACCGGTCAATGCCCAACGGATTATCCCATGTGCAATCGCACACCATGTACGGTGTTTCGGATTTCGTTTCATCCATTCCGAACAATATCTCTTTATTGCCTATATAAATGGCGTGCTTGATTTCATATCCATCCACAATACGATTCACAACATCCATGAGTTTACTCCTTTCTGATCAGCAAAAAGGGACGGACATACGCCGCCCCTTTACCGATTTTGGTCATTTCGATCTGCGCTTTTTGATCTGAAAATAAACCAGTGCTCCTACGATAAACAGGCACAGCACCACAGTGATAATAATTTTCATTTTACTTCCTCCTTTATAATTGTAATAAGGCATACAGGTATCCGATCGCTACCGCACTGCCTGCGCCCAGAGCCAACACAGGTGCGAAGGGGATCGCACTCTTGAACGTTTTTGTTTTCATCCATGAACGTACCATGAGGCCAATAAGGGCAGGGATCATAAGGGCGAAGGCAATGAGCGTGTTCAGCACGCCGAGATACAGGCAAACACCCATGACGAGCTTGACATCTCCGGCTCCCATCTGGCCTCTTAGCCAGGTTATAAAGAAAGGTACGGCCATCGCCATGCCTGCCGGATATGTCCACCATGTATTTCCGGCTGCTGTCATGAGCGTCATATGCGCCAACCCCAGGAATAGCAGCAGGATAACGGACACATTGGAGACGGTGCGTGTTTTCCAATCTGTACGGGCGCACCATACAAGAAGGGCAATAAAAAAAGCATCCGTTAGGATGCAGAGAACATAAATCATAAAAATACCTCATAGATAAATTAGAATTTTACGAGTTTAAAGTCCTAACTCCTCATTAACAAGGATCAATGTTATTTTAAGTCCATACGGTTTCTTTCTATGAATTGTCATAACGCTACAGATACATTCTGGGGACAAACAGTCTTCACATTTTCCCGTAATGGTGCAAGGAGTTTTCCGATTATATCTCTTTGCATTTTTAACCGCAGCGGTATTTCGCGCTCGGTTTATAGCTTCTTCAAGTGATTCAGTAATTTTATTTTTTCCTATAACATATATAACCTGTTTCGGTCCATAGCAAGTTGCGGCAATACGGTTTCCTGTACCATCAATATTGACTATTTGACCATCATAAGAAACTGCGTTTGCAGATGTCAGATATATGTCTGCTAACAATGCTTTCTTTGTTTCATCCTCTGAGCTGCCGGGGACATGCTGATATATAGCGGAAATCTGCTTTGCCCAAATCTCCTTAATCCCTAAGGATTCCAATGTTAATGAATTTCCCATCCCGATAATCATATCATCTTTTACAGGAAATGTTTCTAAAATATAATTGATTGCTTTTTGTTTATCGTTGCAAACAACTGTATTAAATCCTCTTTTATTGAAATTCTTTTTTAGGATTTCTAAATTTAAATCCATAATTGAAATTATCCTTCCTGTAAAAAGATTGTACTCTGTATACCGTATTGCTCAAATAAGCATAATCGGTAGTCGGTCAGCCCGCCAAATTTCTGTTTAACGGTCTTTTGAATTCCTCCCATAATGTATAACCAATACAATCGCATTTAGTATAATTGTAACTGTGAAAAGTAAAGTGGCGACCATTGCCACTGCGGAGGATGTGTCCATAAGTGCCGACCAATCTTCTATTTTTACCAGATGATCAGTATAGTAAATTTGCATACACAGTGAGATGGCACAGGCGCTGACGCTTGTTACGGAAAATACAACCCAGTTCTTGTGATTAGCTTTATTGTGCTGCACGAGATTCACAACTGGAAGTATCCAGGCAATCAACCCAAGTATGAGACTCCCTAAATTCAGCAAACCAGCTCCAAACATAACTTGCTCCTTTCTGCGCATTATATCGACTGTTTAGTTGGCTCTACAAATTGTTTGCGCCTCAATTGCTACAGATTCAATTATAACATGCCCTACAGCCTATCACCATAGGGCATGTCACTCATTCGTCACCTCTGTATCGTTGTGATCCGGTCATACATATCGCCCTCAATCGTTAGCGAGTCGGTAATATGACTATATAGCTGGCCTACCGGCGACCACGCGTAAAACGCCTGCGACCACGCGATATATTCTCCGTCAGGATACCAAAGCGGCGTATAGTGCAACCGGCTTCCTGTCGTTGAATACGGATTAATGGGAAGCTGCCATGTCACCGTCATATCTCCGGCTTCGCCTGTCTTGACCTCCAGACTGTCCCGTACGTTCTGCCATTCGGATAGCTGTCCGTAGGCGCTTTCGGGATAACGCGTCCATACCATCTGGACACCGACGAGCTTTTCGGGATGATCATAGTTCGTGGATATAGTCGTTGTACATTGAACGCTGAACCCAAAGCCCGATTCCATCTGACGGGGTTTATCGGGATAAGCGATGCGGCTGTCGGGCAGGACCATAAACGTGGTGGTAAGACGAGTATAGAAGGTTTTTGTGACGTAATTACCGCCTTCCAGCCGAACCTCCTGCCATGTATGATAACAGGATGAAGCGGTGTTTGGCAAATCAACAAGCCCATACGCCTCATACCGCTGCTCCATCGCGCTGCTATCGGGGTCGGCTACAATAGAAGCCGGGACAGAGAGCACCTGAATATCCTTTGTTAAAACGTTGTTGCCTTCGTCCGTCTCATTCAGCGCGCCATCCGGGTCTGCGGTCAGCCTGACGGTATAGCTTCCTGTTGCCGGTACGGTGATCCTGAACACCGCAAGGTTGCTGCCGTTTCCGGCAATAGGGATGCTCTCCGTATACGATGCTCCACCTATCGTCAGCCGTATGGCGACGAAAGGAACGGGCTGCGCCGTATTGTTTCGTACAACAGCCGATACCGTAACGTCCATGCCCGTGTACCAATCTGTAATCGTTGAATCCACGATTTCGATGTCCGGGCGAAGCGCGTTGATGGAAATTGTCGCCGAGCGGGAGTTGTTACCCTCGTTGCTTTCTTCAACCAGGTTATTTGGGTCAACAAGTGCGGTTATACTAACAGGTTGCGGGCTGAGTGACGTGGGTGCGGTACAGGTGAACATGACTGTCCGGCTTGCTCCCGCGTTCAGCACCGGTATATTGGCTGAAAAGGTTCCAATACCCTGTACGGTCAGCCGAACTGTGGTTGAAGCAGACGCGTATTGCCCTATGTTCTGTATTGTACCCGTAATAGTGATCGTCTCACCGGCTTCATAAAACGCCTTGTCTCCGGCAAGGGAGGTTACGGTGAGGTCGGGCAGCGGAGGGACATATTTCAACACCCTGAATGAAGCCGACCGGGAGTTGTTGCTTTCGTTGCTTTCAGCGACCACGCCGGTCGAGTCCGCTGTGGCCGTTATAGATATGGTCTTATCCGAAGAATACTGTCCGGCCGTATATGTAAAGGTAACGCTCGTGCTTCCGCCTGCCGCAAGTGAAGAGACATATTTCGTCTGCGTTGTGAGATCGCTCGAGGTCAGAGTCACATAGAAACCGCCTGCGGAACGAAGCCCCTGATTTTTGACCGTTGCCGTAACAGTAACCGTTTCATCGGCGTTATATGTAGACTTGTATGTACTCAATACCGTTACTGTTAAATCGGCGTAGATCTGCGGCGTGCTAAACCAGGTTGAAACGGTCTGCGCCTCGTTGTATTCGGCGGCTTTTGCCACGATTACACGCTGCAGGCTGCTGGAATCAGGAGCGTATGCGAACATGTTGCTGCGCGTCCGGTTATCTCTGCCCGTTGCCGATATGGAAAAGCCCCTGTTGGCATTCGCTTCGCTCACCGGTATCCGTATCGTCAGCGTGTCACCGGATCGTCCCGTGTAGCCGGATACGCTGGAGCCGGACGGAAGTCCGGAGGTGTTAAGCGTATACCCGCCGTTCATGTTAGTCAGCCATACCGTTGATGTACCCACAAAATAACTGCCGCTGATCGACATAGACGGAGTGGACAGAGATACGCTATGCGTCATTAATGATTGGGACCGCGCCTGAATCAGCAGCTCAATGGAGAATTGGAGCACATCTGTATAACCCGATCTTGCCCTGATCTTACTGGCTATTCTTCCGCTGGCCGCATAACTGCGCAGCTGCGAATCGGAATATGCGCCGAGGTTGGTAAAATTGTATTGCCCTGAAACGCCGTTTTCACTTAGCCAGAACCTAACCGCGTTGGCGGTTGCGTACCGCGCTTCCGTCCCTGTCAAACCGCCTGTGGCGTACGGATAGCCATTCTCGAGAATGATGCGCAGACCTGTCTGAACACGGGACGAGTAGCTGCCCAAAATGTCCGAATCATTGTATGGGGCGTTGTGGGGGCTGTCGTTTTTATGCTGCAGGCAGTATGCTACCTGCTCCGCCGACGTCCCGACGACATAATGCTCCGGGGTTTTGAGAACTTTCCACCCGCTGCCGCCATTGTAGTCAAACATATTCGTTACGTTTCGGGAGCCGATACTCACAGCCGCCATTGCCGTGGATGTGAACAGGACAAGCGACGCCACTGCGATAAGCATTGCGGACAGGGCTATGGCGATTCTTTTTTTCTTTTTCACTGGGAACCTCCTTTCCGTCATTCGATATACAATACCGACGACCGTACATTCAATGGAATGCTGACTTCAACCATGCCGCCTATATCCCAGGGGAGCGCGATGGCCAGCGTCGCGCTGATACTCACTGTTTTGTTTTCTACGTCCACCGTCATGTCTTCAAGGCTGTAGATAAGTAGGTCTTCTTCGTACCGGTTCCAGCATCCGCCCTCCAATACGAAGCCTGTTTCGGTCATGTTTGTATAGAAAGACACCACCGCCGATTCAGCGGGCACATCTAAAACCAAATCGCGTACATGGGCGTTATCCATGTTTTTGTCAACGGTAACGGTCGCCGCACGCTGCACTTCAATCTCGCAGGACTGGTATTTGGCATATACCGTCACGCCAGAGTAAACCACAACTGACAGCGTTATAAGTATGAGTATCAGAAAAATCGTCCAGATGAGGGCGCTGCCGGCATTGTCCTTAATAAAATATTTCATGGCTTCCAATACACCTCCGAAACGCCCCTCGCGGCGGCGGTGATTTGCACGTTAATCACGATCGGTTCACCCAGCACAGGGCGCAGGATGACGATGGGGACGGTCTTCGTAAGCGTAACGGTGAAAAGTGTTTTGAGCTGGATGGTCTTTGCGGCTTCGTCGTGCCATTCTGTGTCTACCGCCACGCTGTCGGGTTTAAGAAAGCTGCCGTCTGCCATAACGGATGCAAGCGTTTCATCGTCCGCTCTGCCGTACAGTTCGATAGTTCTGGCCGTATATTTCGCCGTCTGGTTCAGGGACTGCTGCGCTGTGAATATGGGGTACAGCGCCAACAGCGATGCCATCAGGGTAAAGATGATCAGGATGGTGATAGCTACGTCGATGTAGCCTTCCGCCGTCTGGTCACGTATAAATTCTCTTTTCATAATTATGACCATTCCTTTCTGCGAAAGGCACAAAACGGGATGAAACCGCAAGCCCCTTCGCACGAAGTTTTGTTGTACTATGTTAGCGAGGATACTGGCACACTACAGAGCACGCGGAGGTGAGTGGGCTCAGCGTTTCGCTGACCGAATAATTATGTGTGCCGACCGCTCTTTGAAGCACAAATAAGTGGGACACAGAGCCCGTAAACTTATCTTTGTAAAGACGCTACTCGTTTTTTGTGTGAGCGGTCAGTCACTGCCGTTATCCTCGCATTCTTTTACGAGGAGACCCATATGGCACTTAAAATCGTTTACCCTGTTTGTTGTGGAATCGATGTCCACAAGTCCTTTGTCGTCGCTTGTATCGCTGCAACCAACGGCAAAGGCGTTACGGATTACAAGCGTCACAGATTCTCTACTTTTACAGGCGACCTGCGCCTGCTTGCCGAATGGCTGCGGATAACGGCTGCCGGGATGTTTGCATGGAGTCTACGGGGAAGTACTGGATTCCCGTCTACAACATGCTCGAATCGACTTGCAATATCGTTCTAGCCCATCCCAAATACGTCAAAGCCATTCGCGGTAAGAAGACTGACGCCCGAGACGCCAAGTGGATTGCCGACATCTTCAAGCACGACCTCGTCTCCGGCAGCTTTATCCCGCCCTTTGAAATCCGACAGCTTCGCGATCTTATGCGCTACCGCGTCAAGCTGACCAATTTCAACACCGGTGAGAAGAACCGCGCTCAGAACTGTCTGACCGTTTCCAACATCAAGCTGGATGACGTGTTCTCCGACGTTTTCGGCAAAAGCGCTTCCGCTATCACAGACCAGCTCTTACTGCATCCCGACGGCGGCTTTGACGTCGCTCCGCTGATGAGCGCCCAGTGCAAAGCGTCTCCAGGTAAGGTTCAAGCTGCCATCGACGGCCTGATGTGCTCCGAACAGGTGCAAAAACTCAAAATCATCCGTTCCCACATGGATAGTCTGGAGCTCTGCAAGTCCAATCTTGAATCCGTCATCCTTTCGCTTGCCGAACCGTTTCAGCCTCAAACCGAGCTTGTCATGACCGTTCCGGGTATCCAGCTCTTTTCCGCTATCTCCATCATCGCGGAAATTGGAGTGGATATGTCCGTGTTTCCAACGGCCAAACACCTCTGCTCTTGGGCTGGTCTTGTTCCGCAGAATAACGAAAGTGCTGGCAAGAAGAAAACCGTGCGCATTACACGAGCCGGAGCTTACATCAAGCCGCTTCTGGTTCAGTGTGCTCTTACCGTCTGCAATTCGGACAAGCACCCTGAAATCAAGTCCCGTTATCTTGCGCTCAAAAAGCGTCGTGGGCACAAGAAAGCTATTATTGCTATTTGCAGGATGTTATTGACCGCGATCTACGCCATCCTTCAAAAGTCCGAAGCCTACAATCCGAATCTTTACAGGAAGGTGGTATCGCTCCCTGCTAATCGGGCTTTTACCATTGAGCAAGCTGTCGCCTTTGTTCAGCGCCACGGCTTTCTTGTTGTGGATTCTGACGGCGTTATAGCCTCGTAGCCCTAAGTGCCATATTCTGTTTTCAAGCTTCTTTCACCAGTGGCTTTATTTCTTGTACCTTTATGGCGCGTTACTATGAGTGTGTTTCAAACTTTTCTCCTAAAAAAGTAGGTTGTATTTATCCTATATTTGCGTATAATATAGTTGAGGTGATAAAAATGTTGGTAAACACAAAAGCCATGTTTCCATTGACCGAAGCTAACCGGAATTTCTCACGTGTTGCGCGAGCGGTTGACGAGCAAGGCTCAGTATTGATTCTCAAAAACAATGTACCGCGTTATCTGGTCATAGATATAAGCAAAATTGAAGAGATGGACAACGCTGAATCCGAGCGAGTCGAGAATATTGCCACGCGGATCATTAAAGACAATCTGCCCGCATTCAAAGCACTGGCAAAATGATCACGCTATCTGTCGAACAGGTCTTGAAGCTCCATGAAAT
>JBMNOU010000059.1:0-10535 GCA_050943215.1 Christensenellales bacterium
ATTGGATGTTGCAAGAAAGCAGCTTGTTATGAATGGTAAAAATATGCTCTCGAACGCACTTGAATTGGCCCGCTGGGCTCGAAGTGAGATTAACCACATCGACGGTCTATATGCTTTTGGCAAAGAGATATCAGCTTCACCCGGATGCTATGAATTTGACGAGACAAAGCTTGGGGTGCATGTAACTTCACTGGGCCGGTCAGGATATTCCATGGAATCATTGCTGCGAAAGGAATATAATATTCAAATTGAGCTATCTGACCTTTACAATATACTGTCTATTGTGACAATAGGGGATAGATATCAGGATCTTCTAGCGCTGGTAAACGCCTTAAGAGATATTTCAGAACGTTCCGTAGTAAAGGAATATAGGCGCATTTCTGAATTACCGGAAACTCCAAAGATGATTGTTTTGCCTCGCGATGCTTTTTACAGCCCGAAAAGGGTTATAATGCTGGAATGTTCAGAAGGAGAAATTTCCGGGGAGACGATTATGGCATATCCGCCGGGTATTCCGGTAATTTGTATCGGTGAACGTATTACGAAGGATATTATAGATTATATTAAGATTCTGAAGGAAGAGAGGTGTGAGCTGCAGGGGGCTTTAGACCCTGGTACGGATTTTATACGGGTTTTAGGGGTAGATTAATTATCTCAATGCTAAAAAGATTCCTACAATGATAAGAAATGAACCAATTATTCTGGTGACAGTAACAGCTTCATTTAGAAAAATCATTGACAACAGTATTGTGACAAGAGGTGAGGCGGACAATATGATGGAAACCAGCGATACTTGCCCATTTTTTATTGCGGCAAAATAAGCAAGATCACCTATAAAAGTTGCAACGATAGCTTCCAAGACAAGGAATATTAACGCAACAGTAGATACCTGACTGATTCTTGCAAAACTGCCGTCGCAAATCATCCACCCTGACAATATAATGGTTGTAGTTGCTGTGCGTATAGCAAGACCGATATGAGGGTCAATATCCTTTAATCCAAGCTTTACGAACAGCGGAGTAATTCCCCAACATATCATGCCTATGAAAGCAAAAAATATAACCAATAAGTTATTTTTAGGTGGACTCATATACACCACGTTTTCGATAAATTATATACTAGTTTTATATGTGTGAATATGGTAATATATTATAGCAATCGTAATAATTTAATATTCTTCTTAATAGATATTTAGAAATTAACATATTAGCTGGTTCAAAATGAAAAGTCAACATAACACTTCATCAATAGCAATAATTATAATTGTATTGGCATTTATACTAGCCGTAACAATAATTCTATCATGTTTAAAATTTTTTTTATTTCAAATATGACTTTTTATATAGCTTTAAATAATGGTATATCTTCAAGTATTATATAAACAATCAATTGGGAAAGCAGAAGTTCATTATATGTAAATGTTAGTGGAATATAGCGAAAAGATAGGCATAATGAATGAAAGATTGAATGATATTTAGAAAAAATTAGATTAATAAATAGATAAAAATATGGTGGCACACGATTAACACCCAAAAGGCGGCACACGACTAACACCCAAAAGGCGGCACACGACTTATAAAAAGCATTAAGAAATTTATATAAAAAAAAAGCCCCTATTTTATGGAGCTTGTGTGTTGCGCCCATTGATTTGATACAATGTACACCCTTACTTCGTCGGCAGGTGGGGTGTGCATTTTTTAGTTCTATGAAGTAATGTATCGCCAATGAGCAGGGTTTCGCCTGCGAGCAGTTGTGGATTTTAGGTAGGTTGGCTACTTTTGCTCAGAATATTTCTTCTTAAGTGCTTTTAGGCTGACTTTACTATTACTGCCATAAAGGTATGCCTATTGAAACCCCAAATATCAATTCCATATCAAAGTCTCCTCTAAAAGTACAAGATTGCTTATTTAGATGCTTCACATAATTCTACTGCTGCTTAGCAGATACTGAACAATTACGTCTTTCCTTCGCCTTATATAAAGCTTTATCAGTGTAACTTATAAATTCATCAATAGATGATTCATCTGCAGGGATTATTGTATTAATTCCTAAACTGATTGTTACATGATCTGAAACGTCAGAATACAAATGTGGTATATTCTTTTCTTCTACCCCTTTTCTCATTTGTTCAGCGAGTTTAAAGGCGTTTTCTTTATCTGTATGGGGAAGTAGTATGACAAATTCCTCTCCTCCATACCTGGCCACAATATCCGAAGAACGCTTTGCACAAGCTGTAAGAACGTCTACAATTTGTTTTATACAATAGTCACCAGCTTGGTGGCCATAATTATCATTAAATGCTTTAAAAAAATCAATATCAACCATTATTAATGATAATGGTATTGAATGACGTTTGCACCTGCTCAATTCATCTTTTATTTTAGTTTCAAAACTTAATCGGTTAAAAATTCCAGTTAAAACATCGGTCTTGGATAGCATTTCCAACCTGTTATTTACTTCCTCTAATTCTATGTTAATCAATCTTAATTCGTCGCTCTTTTTCAGTATGATCTTTTTATTATTGAAATCCTCTGCCTGCTTTTTATACCTCATGCAGGAAATTGCCCATGACATTATTACGAAGGTAGTAGTGTTGAGATAATTTCCGAACAACAGCTCTGTAGATTCTTGAAAATACGGCATTGCGATAAGAAACAACGAATGAATGATCAAATACACGAGGAATAATATAACTGGTTCATAAAGTGGAGTGATAGCTATTGATATTACTGCTACAACATATACAATAACTTGTCCACTTGTTAATTGATCCAACAACGATATTCCTGCACACCACATCAATATAAAGCTGATAAAAAAAACCCCGGCATAGCGAATACCGGATATATGTTCAGACACATCAGTTCCCAACTTAATAAAAATCGCAAAAAATGCTATCATTACTACTAGCATTAAGATATACATGGATCCATAATATATGTAAGGTATATTGAAAAGGTTGTCCCTGTTTGTGATGTAATGAACCACGAGCATCATGGCTTCTAAAATAATGAATGTTATTGTTGTAATTTTTACCCTTACTATATTAATGCTATAGATACTTATTACAAATTCCGTTTTATCACTATCTGACACAGATGTTAAAAAACTTTTAACATATTTTACTATTCTTACTAGCAACTTTCAGGCACCTCAATTCGTCAATGAATATAAAAACACTTCTATTGTATTTGAATATTGATCTTCCGTCAGGGGCTTTCGAACAAAAGTCAAGACATGCCCGTTTGTCCTTTGGTTTATCAGAATGGCGTTCTGTTTCCGAATCATTTACAATCATTATATACCTCTGTTACGAATAATTCTAATCAAAAAAGATATCGGGGAAATGCAGACCCTGTTCAGAGCCGGAAAGTTGGCGTGCTCTGCAGTATTTTTACACCCTATTATTAAAAAAGTGAACACTCTATTGCTCGTTGGCGTCTATTCCTTATTTTGGCTAATCGTTGGCGTTTCTCTCGGTGTACTGGCGATGTTTGGACGGTGTTTTAGGATTTTCGGGCAACTTTTCGGGACATCATGCCCCGTGAGCAACACGCGGAAACCAAACAAAAAAGCACGCAAAGTGGCTGTTTTACAGGCTTTCCGCATAGAAAAAAACACTCTATTTACGATACAAACATTGTATCAATAACAGAGTGGTCATATGGCGGAGAGAGAGGGATTCGAACCCTCGGTACCCGAACGGGTACACACGATTTCCAGTCGTGCGCCTTAGACCAGCTCAGCCATCTCTCCATGAATAAAAGCTCACGCGAAGGCTATTTTATCATACCAAAGGTAAAATAACAACACTTATAAAATAAGTATATTTATTAAAAATCTCATAAATATCGGTATTCAGCAAAAAATATTATTAATAAACGTTTATAGAAAGGTGGTTTACGATGGAAAAGTATAAATCTGGACAAAAGGCTCCCGAAAGCGGCGATTATAAGATTATCAATGTAAGAGGGAAAGTGATACGAAACGGCATTACACTTGATAAAGGTGACTCATTCCCGCCAACACCGGGGTCTAACCAGCATTTCATAAAAGAATAAGAGATAAAGACCGGCAATAAAAATGTCGACGGCCTTTTATTATGCTTACTTGCCAATGCAGCCAGACGATGTGATATACTATATAAAAAAACGAGTAGCATATGTTAAAATCAGAGATTCTATCTCCTGCGGGAAATATCAAAGCTGTTTATCAGGCAGTTCAAAACGGTGCTGATGCTATCTATATTGGTGGTAAAAGCTTTGGCGCACGTGCATTTGCAGATAACTTTTGCTGTGACGAGATGAAACAGGCAATCGATTATGCTCATACGTATGGTGTGAAAGTATATGTAACAGTTAACACTTTGGTATTTGAAGATGAGATCGATGCTTTTTTGTCTCAGGTCAAAGAAATTTATTTGCTTGGGGCAGACGCGCTCATCATGCAGGATGTCGGAATGATTAAGCTGGTAAGGGGTTGTTTTCCTGATATAAACATCCACGCGAGCACGCAAATGCATAACCACAATGATGCCAGCCTTAGGTTTATCTTAGGGCTTGGAATAAAGCGCGCTGTACTTGCGCGCGAAATGGATCTGGAACAGATCAAGAATCTTACATGCAGCATTGAAAAAGAAGTTTTTATTCATGGTGCGCTGTGCATCTGCTATTCCGGACAATGTCTGATGAGCGCTCTGACGAAAGAGAGGAGCGGAAACCGCGGCCAATGCGCACAAAGCTGCAGACTGCGGTATAAACTTCTTGATCAAGAAGGGCGGTTGATAAAGCAGGACGGAAGTTATCTTTTGAGTCCAAAAGATCTCGCCCTGTTCGAAGATATTAATGCTCTAGTTGATGCCGGTATCCGCTGTTTCAAGATAGAGGGGCGGATGAAATCGCCTGAATACGTGGGATGTATAACCCATGTCTATGCACAGCTTTTGAAAAGCATTAAGGAGTCAAAACCGCTTAAAGTGCGTGATGAAGATATAGACATACTAAGAAGGCTGTTTAACAGAGGCTTTACAAAAGGCCATCTATTTAATAAATGCGGCATTGCGCTGATGGGAATACTCCGGCCCAACCATAGTGGTATTTATCTTGGCACTGTTTTATCTATAAAACGTGACAGGATTAAGATGAAACTTGATGCGCGGCTCAATCAAGGTGATGGAATTAAGTTTGAAAACAGCGATAAAGGGTTTATCTGCAATAGGATATATAAAAATGGCAAACTGATAAGCAGTGCTGCCAAAGGAGAGATAATCGAACTCGACAGTAAGGTACGCATAGCGCCGGGAGAAACGGTGGTAAAGACAAATGATGCGCTATTGGTAAAAGAGCTGCAAAAAATTGAGGAAAAACGAGAGGTAAAAATATTTGCTCACCTCACTGCTAAAAAGGGGGAGCCTCTTTCTTTGACTTTAGAAGACTTGGACGGCCATAGCGTCACTTTATTCGGTAATATAGTAAAGCCAGCCAAAACTATTTCGATCACAAAAGACGGCATTTGCAAAAGCGTATCAAGGCTTGGTGATACACCATATGCATTTCGTCAATTGCAGATAGATTTTGATGAAGGTATTTTTATTGCTAAAAGCGAGATCAACGCACTTCGGCGCAAATCGACAAAGCTGCTAACAGAGCAGCGGATAAAAACTGGGACAAGACGGGTTTTACCATACGAGCCAAACCCAATACATCATCATGAACCGCTAGATAGAATACAGCTGCACGTGTTGGTAAGAAATGAAGAACAGTTTAATGCTGTCAAAGATATTGTTACAGGAGATATTTATACGGCGGATAGGCGGCTATATTATCGTTATAAGGCTACTAATAAGAATCTGCGTCTAAAGACAGATAGGCTTGAAAAACAGGTAACGCCGTTATTCGGAGAGCGACTGCTTGTTACAGACCATGGCGGGATACATGCATATAATGGCAATAACGATATAATTGCTGATTACATGATGAATATGGTGAATTCCCATACGCTTCGTTTTTTTACTTCGTTATCTGTTCAAAGGATCGCACTTTCCCCTGAGCTGGATATAGCGCAGATGCGGTCGATGATACTGGCGTACCAGCAGGCAAACGGGCAGACTCCGGTTTTAGAAGCTCTGGTATATGTCCGGCACGAATTGATGGCCATGCAGCACTGTGTCATATCAGGCAGGGGTGGAACGATGTGCGGTAAATGTAAAAACAATCAGTATTATATAGAGGATATAGGAGGCCGCAAATATCCGATCGTTACGGATGAGCGTTGTAACAACTATATCTTAAACAGCCGCTATCTTCAGGCTGACATACCGGCGCTGCTGAGGTTAGGCATCCGACATTTTAGAGTCGAAATGTTTGACCAAAATGCTGACCAAGCCACAGATATTATCAAAACATATTTAAAAAAAATCGACGAATCAGGGAGGTTGATATGATTTATTCGTTTAGTCCAATCTCGAATAAACAGAGCAAAGTACTGATTCTGGGTTCGATACCGGGAAAAGAATCCCTGCGCAAAGGCCAATATTACGGACACGATAGAAACGGATTCTGGCGTGTTATCTATGGTCTTTTTAGCGAGGTATATGAACCGGATTACGCATTGCGTACGCAGTTTTTGCTGCAAAAAGGTATAGCGCTTTGGGATGTTATAAAATGTTGTGAAAGGGAAGGCAGCCTTGACTCAAATATCCGAAATCCTATCATTAATGATTTTGGCAGTTTTTTTCGTGGCCATATAGGTATTAAGCATGTTTTTTTTAATGGCAGGATGGCATACCATCTGTTTAAAAAGCACGTCGGATTTGCATTTGAAGGCATTTTATTTACATACCTCAAATCAACTAGTCCTGCGCATGCTGTGGCATTTGAAACAAGGCTTAAAGAATGGCGAACAGTGCGTGCTGCGCTGAATGAAATTGAAGAAGCAAATGATGGAGACGTTTGATTCATTGAATATGACGGCTATTAACACTTGCGTTCAAAATAAAATCGGTGCGTTGTTTGATAAAAAAGGCCGGATTGTGATGCATACCAACTTGACTGCCTGTTTAATCCAAAAAAATTTACACCCGTAGTACGCTTGGCAAAATGTGGTTGCAATATAGAGTATTGTGAATGCGTATGTTTTCATGATGCTATATCTCGGGATCAAGATGGGAATTTGGTGATTCCCGAGAAAGATTGTGTTGGTTGCGGAGAATGTATTAATTAATGCAGTACAAATAATTTAACTGATATCATAGAAGTTATACCCATTTTTGATATTATTATTCTTGCCAAACCCCTTTTTATGCACTGATTGCGCCTGCATATTTAAGTTAGTTCAGTGCAAAAATGACGTCAGACAGGCTGTGAAGTGCCTTTAAGAAGCTAGGTATTTGCCGGCATGATTGAGGTTGCCTTATTTGCGGATGCACTTACCCTTAAAGACGTACTTGAATTGAATATAGCTATCCAGTATGACAAAAGCAGAAGCCCGGCAGGAAGAATCGCAATATCTTTGAAGCGGCTGGTATAAAGCCAGAAACGCTTACAGAGGATTTGCGCGATCATTCTTAGGCTTTAGGACGAATCTATGCGCGAACGGGTGGCGTGAGAAGCAGTGAAAAATACGGTGGAGCGCCTAATACCTGGAGGGGCAATATCTGTCAAGACTATGCAGGCAGATGGGTTGCTCGGGTTGTAAGGAACTATTAAAGTGCCTTATTAACGGCAAGACAGATGCGAATTTTATATATGGCATGGGATACCCGGAAGGCTATGTTGGTGGCCCCAAAGGTTCTAATTGACAGGCTTCAAGGTAATAGAAAATGTCAGTGCGTATGCAAAACAGGTAGCAAGCCAAACACCAGCCGAAAATCAATTTGTATTCGAGTTGCTTGCAAGGCTCAGATTTGACTCGATCGATAGTTTAATTATTAGATACAACATATTTATCAGGGATTTTGACTAGTTAAAAAATATTGTATAGTACTTCCCTTTTTCCACGCTTTGCTTTTTTTGAGGTGATTTATATTGTTGAATAGCATTTATTTTTCTTTTTCAGGTAAAATACTATTAATAATATTGTAATGGAGAAAAAGAAATGAAAAATACATCATATTGGCTGGATACTACCGATGCTGAGCAGTTTCCTGCATTTTCGGGTCAACGAAAATGTGATGTCGCTGTAGTCGGAGCGGGCTTGACAGGAATCACTACCGCGCTGCTGCTTGCGAAGGAGGGCGTTGACGTTGTCGTGCTTGAGGCAGACAAAGCGGGCACGGGTACAAGCGGCCATACCACGGCAAAGATAACGGTGCAGCATGCGCTAAAGTATCAAGATCTGGCAAAGGATAAAGCATGGGCCTATGCCCGGGCCAACAGCATGGGCAAAGCGTTGATCGCCGCAAACATTAATCGCTATGGTATTAGCTGCGATTACGCAAAAGTACCAGCATACGTATATACGCATGACGAAAATCAAATAAAGAAAATAGAAAATGAAATGATCGCATATGAAGAAATTGGCTTGAAGGGTCAGATCGTTGTGGAAACGGGGCTGCCTTTCCAGATTAAAAGTGCCCTTATGATGGAGGATCAGGCACAATTTCATCCTCTTAAATATCTTTATGCGTTAATCGATGTGCTTAAAGATACAGGATGCCGGATTTATGAACACTCTAAAGTTATTGATATCGGACGTGAAGAAGCTTGCGTTATCCAAACTGAAAATGGGACGCTGCGCTCAGATGTAGTCGTACTAGCAACAAATTATCCGCTAATTGACATACCGGGACTTTTTTTCATCAGGCTGCATCAGGATCGATCGTATATCATCAGTACGAATGCCAAAAGCGTTGATATAAAGGGTATGTATATCACCGCAGAGCAGCCGGTCAATTCGATACGCATGCATTATACGGATAAAGAGACCCTATTGCTGCTTGGTGGTTACGGACATAAAACAGCAAAAGAAAACGATGAAAAAACAAGCTACAGCTGCCTTAAAGATTTTTTACATACAGATTTCAAAGATGCTGATGCGTCGCCCACATATGGATGGTCTGCGCAGGATTGTGTTACACTTGATAGCATGCCGTATATTGGGGAAGTAACGAACGAAACACCTCGTGTATATATTGCAACGGGTTTTGAAAAATGGGGCATGACAAATAGTGCAGCAGCCGCAATGATGATAGCTGATGAGATTACCGGAACTCGTATGATGGATGTAGATGTAACTAAAGCTTTCAGCCCAAAACGTGTTGCGCCGGGGGCCTCTGCTAAGAATTTTTTTGTTCAAACTGGAGATGTACTAAAGGCGTTTACCGCTGGAAATGCAGGTATTCCTTTAGGCGATTATGATGATATTGAACCGGGGAAGGGTGCGGTGTTACGCGTTAGCGGTCAGGCTCAAGCAATATATAAAAATAAAGAGGGCAACGTGACTGCATACAAAGCACATTGCACACATATGAAATGTCCGCTTGAATACAATGAGGCTGAAAACTCGTTTGACTGTCCTTGCCACGGTTCCCGGTTTTCTATTGACGGGAAGGTGCTAGAAGGTCCCGCGAAAAAATCGCTTATAAGGATCACGGAGGAAGAAGATTAGTGGGGCATCGTTTGCTGCCTCGTCATCCGGCGCTATATCATGGTAAGGAGACAAGCCGGCCGTATTTTGAAGGCTGGTATTTTAAGCAGGTATCGAAAAGTGCTTCATTTTCAGTTATACCCGGCGTTTTTCGGGGAGATAGTAGGGAAGAAGATATCGCTTTTATTCAGGTTATATTCGGTAATCCTGTCGAGAGTTATTTTATACGTTATCCTTATAGTAAATTTCAATATGAAAAAAATATTTTTGCCATATGGATTGGAGACAGCTTTTTTTCAATGGAAAAGGTAATACTGAATATCACTGATATTGGTCTTGAAGGCGAGCTTATTTTTAGTCTTCCGATTACGCTAAAAACAAGTGTTTTTTCACCGACGATTATGGGCCCCTTTTCTTATCTGCCGGTAATGCAGTGCAACCATGGCGTAATGAGCCTACGGCACAATGTTAGTGGTCTTATCAGCTTTAACGGCAATCAACTTTTATTCGACAAAGCAGACGGCTACATCGAAAAAGATTGGGGAGAGGCTTTTCCTGAAAGCTGGATATGGATGCAGTGCAGCAATAAAGAAACGGCAATGATGTGCGCTATTGCCAGCATACCGTACAGCATATTCCGGTTTACAGGGCTGATATGCGTGCTGCTTGCAGACGGTGTCCAATATCGATTTGCAACATACAACGGAGCGAAAATCTTATCTGTCAGTACTTCGGAGCATAAAGTAGATGTGCTAATAAAGCGCAGGCATTACCGACTGGAGATTAGTACGTGCAATGATATATTCGGAAACCTAATGGCACCTTCTAAAACCGGAATGGATCGGGTTATCACTGAAAGTATTTGTGCGAAATACCACGTTTCACTCTTTTATAAGAAAAATACGGTTTTTAATCAAAGCTACGAAAACGGCGGCCTTGAAATGTTAAAT
>JBMNOU010000060.1:0-10250 GCA_050943215.1 Christensenellales bacterium
GCGCATTTGCCGGATATGATATTGCGCCATCGATGCGCGGACTAATCGATACGATCTCGATCAGCTTAAATGCACCAAGCGCAAAAGAATATCAGGAATTGTGTCAAAGCGTTTACGGCGAACAGGCCTACACGCATGTGCTTGAATTTGCAAAAAGCTGTATTGCCCAGGGGATCGAAACGGTGCTGACAGTCGTCGATGTGATTGGCAAAGAAAAAATCGAACAGTGCAAACAAATCGCGCAGCGTACCGGCGCTAAGTTTCGTTTACGGCAATATTTAAATTAATCCAAGTAAAAAAAGGATCAATATTGGTATTATTGGTATTGACACTATATATAGTGCATACTATAATGTATCTGCACAATAGTTTGGTATCGGCTTTTTGAGAATGCAGTAGATAAAAGCCCCTGATTTAAACAACAATCAAAGAAAATGCTTTTTGTTGGCAAAACAAAATATAAAATATATATAAAACAGCGTAGGGAATAAAAAGGGGGACACATTATGTTCACAGTAATACTCAAAAGAAGCGGTCAAAAAGAAACATTCCAGCCTCAAAAAATCACCGATGCTATTTTTAAAGCGGCAAAGGCCGTGGGCGGAGAAGACATCAATCGGGCTGAGCAGCTTACCGAGCAGGTTGTCAACATCGCGCGTTTGAAGTTTGGTGACAGAAATCCTGAAGTTGAGGACATACAGGATATTGTCGAACGGGTGCTTATCAAAAATGGCCACGCGAAGACCGCAAAAGCATATATTCTTTACCGTGAAAAGAGAAAGAGCGCAAGGGAAACAAACGCGCTGATTGGTGCGACAATCGGCATGTTTTCCGATTACCTTTCGGATAAGGACTGGGGCATTAAAGAAAACGCGAACACACAAAAAAGCGTAAATGGTCTTAACAACTATATAAGAGAAGCGTTTACAAAAAAATATTGGCTGCATGAGATATACCCGGAAGAAGTTCGAGAAGCACACATTTCAGGCGATTGCCATATTCACGACCTTGGTTTTTTTGGTCCGTACTGCGCTGGATGGGATCTTCGCCAGCTTTTGATGCAGGGCTTTGGCGGCATTCCCGGCAAGGTCGAAAGCAAGCCCGCAAAGCATTTGCGCTCATTTTTGGGGCAAATCGTTAATTCCACGTTTACAACGCAAGGAGAGACGGCGGGCGCTCAGGCATGGTCTAGCTTTGATACGTATTGCGCTCCGTTTATTAGGCATGACAATATGAATTTTAACCAGGTCAAGCAATGCTTGCAGGAGTTCATCTTTAATATAAATGTACCAACCCGGGTCGGCTTCCAATGCCCGTTCTCTAACCTGACTTTCGATATAAAGGTTCCGTCCACACTCAAAGACCATCCGGTCATCGTAGGAGGCACATACCGGGATACGGTTTATGGCGATTACCAGCAAGAAATGGACATGTTTAACTTGGCGTTTTGCGAGGTAATGCTCGAGGGCGACTCTAAGGGGCGGGTATTCACGTTTCCGATACCGACGATCAACATCACAAAGGACTTTGAATGGGATAGCCTTGTTGTGGACAAGTTCATGGAAATTACGTGCAAATACGGCATTCCGTATTTTGCGAACTATGTGAATTCAGACCTGTCTCCCGAAGACGCAATATCGATGTGTTGCCGGCTTCGGCTTGACGTCAGTGAGCTTCGAAAACGCGGTGGCGGGCTTTTTGGATCTAATCCGCTGACAGGGTCTATCGGCGTGGTTACGATCAACCTGCCGCGGATAGGATATCTGTCGCGCACAAAGGATGAATTTTATTCGCGCCTTCGCCGGATTGCAGGGATTGGCAAAACATCGCTCGAGATCAAGCGCAAGATCATCGAACAGCAGACTGAGAAGGGGCTGTATCCATATTCTGCGGTATATCTGAAAGAAGTCAAAAATCACTTTGGGCAGTATTGGTACAATCATTTTAATACGATTGGTATCATAGGAATGCATGAGGCACTGCTTAATTATATGGGCAAAGGCATTGAGACAGAAGAGGGCAATGCGTTTGCGATCGAAATCATGCACTTTTTAAGGGAGCTGATGCAGGAGTTCCAGAAAGAGACGGGCCAGTTCTATAATCTTGAGGCAACGCCCGCCGAAGGGACAAGCTATCGTCTTGCTAAGCTTGATAAGGAGCGGTATTTGGACATCATAACATCCGGCCGGAACGTGCCGTACTATACCAACTCGTCTCAGCTGCCCGTCGAGTATACGCACGATATCATGAAGATGATAGAGCTTCAGGATATGCTTCAGTCTCTATACACAGGCGGAACAGTGCAGCACCTTTATCTGGGTGAAAGAATCGAGGATACCGCAACGGCGAAGCGGATCATACAAAAGATTTTTACACGGTATAAGATGCCATATATTTCACTGACTCCTACGTTTAGCGTCTGTGACACGCACGGATACATTAACGGCGAACAGTATACCTGTCCGCAGTGCGGCGCAAAAACAGAGGTATGGAGTCGGGTCGTGGGGTATCTGCGGCCTGTGCAAAACTACAACGAAGGCAAAAAAGAAGAATATAACGAAAGAGTTAAATTTGTCGTGCCCGAGGCCATATAAAATGCAGATTGCCGGGTTCATTAAGAATTCTTTTGTAGATTACCCAGGGCTTATCGCAGCCGTTGTGTTTGTGCCTGGATGCAACATGGATTGCTGGTATTGCCACAACAAACATCTCTTAAAAAGCCAGAACTTGATTGATCCGGAGGTTATCAATTCTTTTCTGGACACGCACAAAGGGTTTATCGACGGTGTGGTGATTTCGGGCGGTGAGCCTACGCTGCAGAGCGGTATTGAAGATTTCATCAAAAAAGTCAGGGATAAGGGATATCGCGTGAAGCTCGACACCAATGGCACAAGGCCAAAGGTTATTAAACGGCTGATAGGACTTACAGATTACATTGCGATGGATACAAAAGCGCCCCCCGGCGGTTTGCACCGCGTGGTGTCTTTTAAGATGGACGAATCGCCGATATGGCAAACCGCAGATATACTGATGGACAGCGGGGTGGATTATGAGTTTCGGACGACATTCATGCCGTTTTTGAACGAAAAAGATATCGTGCGTATTGCGAAACGGATAAGCGGCTCAAAGAGGTACGCGCTGCAGCAATACCGCAAAACGGATGGACAAAGCATTCAGCCCGAACCGCATAGCGCGGATACGCTGAACCGGGCGGCAAAAGCCGCATCTAAATACGTTTGTAATGTTGTGGTTAGGGGAATATAATATCTTCTAACTCAAAAGCCGTTGTAGTTTCGTGGGGCGGCTTATCGGTCTGACTTGACTGAATATAGTCGTCCACTTCATTGATAGCCTTATCGATGATAGGAATATTCCACAGGCCGTACGCGACGCCTGCGATCGCAACGGCAAGCGCGATCAGCGCGAGTATTTTGATGAAACCGGGAACAAGCTTTAAGATAATGCCGAACCCGACAAAGAAAAGCACAATAGCGCCCACAATGATCAACCATGGCGGCAGCGCTCTAGCGTAATTCGCGACATCGATATTCTGAAGCGGCGCGCAGGCTGCAAGAATGCCCATAGCCAGCAACACAATCAGTAAAACCAGTAAAAATCTTTTCATAGCCTCTACCTTTAGCGGGTTATACAAAATATTATAATGGACGCAATGCAAACAGTAAAGGAGAAAATGCTGACGCTGCCAATAATAAACATTAAGGCAAGCGGAAAAGCCAGCTTAGATATAAAAAAGCGTTTTAAAAAAACAAGGGATCGATTAGAAAACAGCCGCCCGGGAGCCGGATCGGCTGTTTTTGCGGTATTAGCCTTTGCGGGGTAAAAATAGGGTCTTTGAAAAGACGTTAAGCTTTTTTGGTGATATATACGGGGATTGATGTTTTTAAAAAACTTGTGTATCATATGTCGGGAGGATCAAGATGTTTTTAGCAGATCAGTTTTGCGGCTACACCGTGCTCGATACTGGCGATGGTGAAAAGCTCGAAGATATTGGCGGAATCATACTACAAAGGCCCGATCCGCAGGTAATATGGGATAAATCAAAACCTGCTTTATGGAAGCCACATGCAATATATGACCGCTCAAACAGCGGCGGAGGCGGCTGGCAGTATATCAAAAAAATGCCGGACAGATGGACTCTAAGCTATAAAAAGCTAAAGTTTTTTATCAGACCTACCGGATTTAAGCATATCGGGCTATTTCCAGAACAGTCGATCAATTGGGACTATATTGCACAAAGCATTACACAGAGCGGCCAAAGGATCCGCATGCTTAATTTGTTTGCATATACGGGCGGCGCAACGTTGGCGGCGCTCAGCGCCGGGGCAAGCGTTGTGCATGTGGACGCCGCAAAGAGCATTAACGAATGGGCGAGGGAAAACTTGCAGGTATCGAAACTTGACGGGGATGTGCGTTTTATCGCGGATGACTGCCACAAGTTTGTATTGAGAGAGCAGCGCAGGGGCAGCACATATGACGCGATCGTGATGGACCCGCCGTCGTACGGCAGAAGCGGCGCCAAAGTGTGGAAGATCGAGCAGCAACTGTTTTCACTTATCAAAGATTGCGCAAAGCTATTATCAGCATCTCCGCTATTTTTTATTGTTAACACATATACAACGGGGCTGTCGGATATCGTAACGGCGAACATCCTCGAGATATGCGTGCGCAGCCGCTTTGGCGGGACCATCGAGTCGGGTACGTTAGCGTTGCCGCAGAAAAACTCAAACATCTTGCTGCCCTGCGGAACGACGGCCAGGTGGCACAGTTGAACATACTCTACGAGGACAACCATTTGCTGGTTGCAGAAAAGCCTTACGGTATGCTGTCCCAAGCAGACAGTACGGGCGACGATGATATGTTGACGCTGCTAAAGGCATACATAAAACAAAAGTACGGCAAGCCGGGCGATGTGTATCTTGGCCTTGTGCACAGGCTCGATAGGCCTACGGCCGGCGTGATGGTGTTTGCGCGAACGTCAAAGGCCGCGGCGCGGCTGGCCGTGCAGATAAAATCCAATGATTTTGCCAAGACATATCTGGCCGTACTTTCCGCGTCTCCTAAAAGCGACAGCGGCACGCTGATACATTTCCTTGTCAAGGATACAAAAGAGCATAAAGCCCGGGTGGCGGATAAAGACGCCAGAGGTGCAAAATATGCGGAACTCGTATATGAGGTGCTCGAGAAAAAAGATGGACTTTGCCTTGTTAGAGTAAAGCTCTTGACGGGCCGGTTCCACCAGATCAGGGCGCAGTTTGCGCAAATAGGATGCGGAATTTATGGCGATATGAAATACGGGCGCCGGGATATAAAGGAAAGGCTCGCTCTGTTCGCGTACGAAGTGTGCGTCAATCACCCAACGAGGGGAGAGCGGATGTGCTTCTCGCTGATGCCGCGCCGGTATCCGTTCAGTATTTTTGATGCCTGTATTAAGCGGATAGAATAGATATTATTTAAGGGGGTTTGTTTTTTGCTGAGGGGTGTATTGTTCGATATGGACGGAGTGCTCGTCGATACCGAACCCGAGTATATGAAACTGGAACTTATGATGTGCGAGGAAATCGGCATTACATTGAGTGAGAAACAGAAAAAGATTTATGTGGGCAGCGGACCTGTTGCGATGTGGACGGATCTGAAAAAACGGTACGGTTTTTCGCAAGACCCGCATGTGCTGGCACAAACAGAGATACAGCTGATGGATGAATATTACCGCAGCGGCGCTCTGATACCAATAAAACCGACGCTGGAGCTGTTAAAAAGCTGTGTGAAAAGTGGTCTGAAAGCGGCGGTGGCAACGTCGTCAAAAAAAGAAAACGCAGAGAATGTAATAAGGCGCCTTGGCCTTGGCGGATATGTATCGGCCATATCGGCAGGCGACATGGTTAAAGCCGCGAAACCATCACCGGATATTTTTTTGCTGGCTGCCAAGCTGCTTGGTGTTGCGGCAGACGAATGCATCGTGGTCGAGGACGCAAAGCACGGTATAACCGCCGCGAAAAAAGCGGGCATGAAGGCGATCGCACTAAAATCGCCCGCGAGTGCGCAGGATCTGACTGCAGCGGATATCGTGACCTGCTCTTTAGGTAAGATTTGCATTAACACGCTGCATGCACTATTTGTGTAAGGGGAAAACGCATCTTTATAAGCATGAGGCCCTTGCTGCGCCTCCTGCGAAATGAGATGCTTACGGTTGTTTCCCGCTTTATTTTTGATATTAATAAATAGGAGATTTTCTGGAGGAGACGGCGTGACGGCATTGTCGCTGAAAAACATAAGCAAGAGCTTTGGGGCAAGCGATATACTCAAAGACTTATCATTAACGGTTACGGATGAAATGCGTGTGGGGCTTGTGGGGCCAAACGGCGCCGGCAAAACAACGCTGCTGCGCATCATCTGCGGAGAGATCGTCAGCGATAACGGGACGGTGGGTTTGGGTCCGGGGGTTACGGTAGGGTACCTGCCTCAGGAAACCGGCGCCGGCACTGAGATGTCGGTATTTGAGACGATGCTTTCCGTTTTTGAAGAGGCGTTCGCGCTGGAAGAACGTATGCGTAACCTCGAGCACAATATGGAAACGGCTGCCGGTGACCCGGCCGAATGGCGGCGTATCTCCAAAGAATATGAAAGCGTGACCAAAGCGTTTGAGGAAGCGGGCGGTTATGGGTATAAAAGCGCGATCAAAGGCGTCTTGACAGGACTCAGGCTTACCGCGGATGTATACGACAGGCCGGTATCGACATTGTCCGGCGGACAGCGCTCGCGGCTGAATCTTGCAAAGCTGTTGCTTCAAAAGCCGTCTTTGCTGCTGCTTGACGAGCCGACGAACCACCTTGACACTGATGCTGCGGCATGGCTAGAAGCTTACCTTAAAAACTGGCAGGGCGCAATCGTCATTGTCTCTCATGATAGATGGTTTTTAGACGAGCTGTGCACGCATATCGGAGAGTTCTTTGAGGGCAGTATCGATATGTATACGGGCAATTATTCGGCATTTATCGCGCAGAGGAACGAAAAGCGTGCATTGATGCAAAAAGCTTATGCTAATAATCAAAAAGAAATAGAACGGCAGAAGAAGGTTGTTGAGCAGTATTATGCGTGGGGACGCTCTGGCGGCGGCAAAAATTTTATCAAGGCAAAGGCAAGGGAGAAGCAGCTTGAAAAAATGGAGCGCATACAGAAAGCTCCGAATGGGAGGCAAAAGATGCGTTTAAAGCTCGGCACGACGACCCGCGGCGGTAACGATGTGCTAAGGGCAAGAGATCTTTCGATGGCGTTTGGCGAACATACGCTGTTTTTGGGCGTTAATATTGATATGTACAAGGGCGAGAGGGCGGCGCTTGTAGGCCCGAACGGCGTTGGAAAGACTACGTTGCTTAGAATCATCGCGTCAAAGCTATTCCCAACCGAGGGAGAAGTGACGTTGGGCGTTGGCATTGAGGTAAGCTATTACGACCAGCTTCAGGAAACGCTCGATCAGCAAAATACCGTGCTTGGCGAGCTGCGCGACGCTTATCCCAAAATGCCAGACGGCGAGCTGCGAAGTGTACTTTCGGCTTTTCTATTTTACGGTGACGATGTATTTAAAAAGATATCGGCGCTATCGGGCGGGGAGAAGGGCCGGTTGTCGCTTTTGAAGCTGATGATGGCGTGTGGCAATTTGCTGCTGCTTGACGAGCCTACGAACCATCTTGATATGGATAGCCGCGAAGTGCTCGAAGACGCGCTCGTGCGGTTTGAAGGAACCGTATTGTTCGTCAGCCACGACCGGTATTTTATCAACAAGGTGGCAAACCGGGTGTTTCATATGCAGGATAATAAGGTCGTGCAGTATGACGGGAACTGGTCGGATTATATCACCCATATTAACAGCGAGCAGCAACAGGCACCGGATAAGGATACGGGGATTACAAAGACCGCCGCCGCGAAGCAGAAGCGCGCGCAAGCGGATAGGGATAGGCAGGCGCGTAAGGTCAAGAAGCGCGTTGCGCAGATCGAGCAGCAGATCACGCGGCTGGAACAGAAGCTAGCCGGGATTGAAGAGAAGCTAGCCGATCCGTCGGGCCTTGGCGAAGGGCAGATATTAGAGCTCTCTCAGCAACACGCGGACGTTAAGCTGCAGATAGAAGAAGCGATGCGGCAATGGGAGCAGGCATATGAGACGGCATGAGGGCTGGTTTCCTCAATTGGTTTACGGTGACATAAAACAAAAAATGCCAAGAAGGCATTTTTTTTGGCACCAAAGGGGCATCCCTTTGGTGGGATATGGGGGCAGGGCCGCCATAAAACCAGTTACATTACTATCGTTTAAAACTTAAGCTTCTCCGCAATATATGCTCCGACGCTTGCAATGGCTATTCGTACCTGCTGCATAGTGTCGCGGTCGCGGATGGTGACAGCGCAGTCTTCGAGCGTCTCAAAATCGACTGTGACGCAAAGCGGCGTGCCGATCTCGTCCTGCCGGCGGTAGCGCTTGCCGATACTGCCTGTTACGTCAAAATCGACCATGTGATCTTTCAGCAGCATGCTATAGATCTCTGCAGCTTTGTCGTTAAGCTTCTTTTGCAATGGCAGCACGGCCGCCTTGAAGGGCGCGAGCACCGGAGAGAGCCTCAGTACCGTGCGCGTTTCGTTTTCTAGCTTTTCTTCGTTGTATGCATCGCATAAAAACGCAAGTACCGCCCTGTCTGCGCCAAGGGATGGCTCGATACAGTAGGGCAGATACTTTTCGTCGGTGACCGGGTCGATATACTCAAGATTCACGCCCGATTGCGCCATATGCTGCTTAAGATCGAAATCCGTCCGATCGGCAACGCCCCAAAGCTCGCCCCAGCCAAACGGGAACAGATACTCAATGTCTGTTGTTGCATTCGAATAATGCGACAGCTCCTCGGGGGAATGGTCGCGAAGCTTAATATTTTCCGGCGTCATGCCAAGAGACAATAGCCATTGATAGCAAAAATCCTTCCAATATTTGAACCACTGCATTTCTTCGCTGGGCGCACAGAAAAACTCGAGCTCCATCTGTTCGAACTCCCGAGTACGGAAGATGAAGTTGCCCGGAGTGATCTCGTTGCGGAACGATTTTCCGATCTGGCCGATGCCGAACGGTATACGCTTCCTTGTGGTACGCTGGACGTTTTTGAAGTTTACGAATATTCCCTGAGCCGTCTCGGGACGGAGGAATATCTCGCTTGAAGAATCTTCGGTAACACCCTGGAATGTCTTGTACATCAGATTGAACTTACGGATACCCGTAAAATTCTTTTTTCCGCATATGGGACAATTGATTTCTTTCTCGGCGATGAACTGCTCCATATCGCTTTGCTGCATTGCCGCTGTGTTTATATCTAAGCTCTTTTTTGAGGCGTAGTCTTCTATCAGATGGTCTGCACGAAAACGCGCCTTGCATTCTTTGCAGTCCATTAGAGGATCCGAAAACCCACTTAAATGGCCGGATGCGGCCCAGACTTTGGGGTTCATCAGTATCGCGGCGTCAAGCCCTACATTGTACGGGCATTCCTTAATGAACTTTTTCCACCACGCCTGTTTCAAATTGTTTTTAAACTCGATGCCTAAGGGGCCATAATCCCATGTGTTCGCGAGTCCGCCGTAAATATCCGATCCGGGAAATATGTATCCTCTGTTTTTGCAAAGCGCCACTATGCGCTCCATTGTTTGTTTATCCTTTTTCATGTCTCCCTCCGCTCATATAAAAAATAAGCCATTTTGTCCGTATAAAGGGACGAAAATGGCATGTTTCCGCGGTTCCACCCTTAGTTGGCATTAAAAATGCCCTCTTTTTCAGAAATCCCGGTTTTTTGAAAGCGCCCATGCTTTTTATACCGCGCAGACTCTCACCGTCTCTGCGTCGCTTATGCCGGTACTGATTAAAAAACATGCTCTCCGCCGGGGCATATGTATTTTTTATACTATATCAAAAGCAGGTACCGTGTGCAAGTCTTAAGATTTTAAACTATATTTTTCCTTGTCTATGATTAGCCTATTCTGATGATGGAGTTCGTCAGCATCCATAAACTTGGGAAAGACTACTAAAGCGGGCGGATACATTAAGCGTACTTATTTGTTTAAATATTGTAAATTAGATGATATATGATAAAATATACAAAAAAACGGATTAAAATATATTTAGTTTATAACAATTTGTTTATATATTTGGGAATATGGGGGAAATGCATGAAGGTAAGAAGCAAAATTGTCATCATATTGGTTCC
>JBMNOU010000061.1:0-10206 GCA_050943215.1 Christensenellales bacterium
GCGAGCCTTTGATCATGTGGATTCTTAATTTTTTTGTAGGCGCCCGCAACAGGCACCGCTTCTATGAATAAAGTGACTGAACAAAGGGGATAAAAAGCCCACAGTGCATTTGTAATTGCCATTGATAAATCCGATTTTGAGATATACATCACAAGTATTCCGGTAATAACAAGGCATGCACCCACAATTGCGCCGGCAGAAATTATCCCAATCCTTTTTTTCCTGCGTGATACCGGCAAAAGCTGTATGACGTAATTACATGTAGCAAGTATTGATGCCATTATCAGCATAATCACAACAAGCGCAAAGAGAGGCGACAGCCATATCAAACTCGAATCATCGAGCTTTGGGTTCTGCACATTAATACTATACATATAAGATATGAACAATAGTGCCGATACCGGGAATAATACCATCAGGGTTCGCCTTGCCAAATGGTCTCTGGTCCTCACAAACATAATGGTCGAAAAAAGCAATGCGGAAAAGAGCAATGAAGTTTCTATAAATTGTATTGCATATAGTATGATGCTCATGATCCGCCTCCGAACATTAATAATACAAAATTATACCACTAAAATAGTGTTATTGTATAGTGTTCAGCCGTACAACTCAATTATACATAGATACTATTACATTAAATTACAGACTATAATAATAGTTTTTTATTTAGTCACGCCTATCTCTGACGGTTTAGACATAATAAAAACCCCCAATTATAGGTTCTCACTATCCAATAATTGGGGGCATTTTTATCCATGTGTTCAGTTCTAATGGCCGGCTTTCATCTGTTTAATTATTCGTTCCGTCATATAGATTTTTAATCGGACGTATGTTGTTCTGCAAGATAACTCTTTCTTCTTCTTCATATTCTCCCATTACCCTTGCAACAGCTTTGTAGATGGTTTCACTTGCTCTTTTTAGTTTGCTCAGCCGCTGATAGCACCCTTCGGCTGCAAGCCGTATCTGTTTTTCTTCATTCCTGACTCTTTCAATCCGTTCTTTTGCTTTTTGTTCTGCTTCGCTGATGATCGTTTGCGCAGCCTCTTCCGCTTTTGTAATTGCACCGATGATATATCTTTCATTATCCCTGTATTTTCCAATAATCGTTGACAATTCGCTGTTTTGTTCTCTTAATTCAAATAGTCTTTCTTTCTGCTCCTTTAAACATTTTTCATAATCATTCCTCACCTTTAACAATAATAGATCCACATCTTCGGCATTATATTTTCCCATAATGCTCTTTTTTAAATTGTTCATAAGACCACCCTCCTTAAAATTTAAAACCTCCTAAATATAAAGTACAATCAAAATAATAACACCGTCTAACAATAAAATATTGTCGAACGGTGCGTTTTATTCCATCTATTATTAGCAAATTATGACTTTAGATCGTTTGGCTTTATCATAGGCCAAAAATATTTTTCCCTATGTTATTCCTTTTCAGATGATTTTGATTTTTTTATTCTGCAAGCCTTTTTTTTACTGCGGTCTTCTTTATATTCACGAATCTGCGTTTCGGTCCAGTTTATGCTATACAAACCATCATAAACGGGATATTCTTTCTTATTACGAGACATAATGAACAGATATATAATGCCGCCGATAAATAACAGAGCGCTAAGTCCCTGAGAAACTCTGAGATTTTTCCACATCAGACTATCAGTTCTTAACGATTCAATCCAAAAACGGCCGAATCCGTATAAAACAACGTATAGTGCAAATATTCCTCCCTGGATCTTTATTCTCTTTCTTAAAAGCATTAAAATTATAAACACGATGAAATTCCAAACCGATTCGTAGAAAAAAGTAGCTTGATACCAGATGCCTTCAATCTGGACACCAGCAGGAAACCACTGCCAATCTGGATTTAATATTTGCTCACCATGCGCTTCCTGATTAATAAAATTACCCCATCTTCCAATCGCTTGCCCTATAATAATGCTTGGAGCCGCAATGTCCAAAATTTCGCCTATAGGTACTTTGCGCCATTTATAAAAAATAATAGCAGCGATAACACCGCCGATTATAGCACCATATATAGCAAGTCCGCCTTGCCAAATTGCAAATATTTTAAGAAAATCGGAAGAGTAAGAAGACCATTCAAATATTACATAATATATCCTTGCACAGACAATACAGACGGGTATCGCAATTAGCATAAAATCGAGAATCATATCCGGCCTGAAGCCTCTTCTCTTTGCTTCCCTAACGCCTAATACAACCCCTATGATGAGTGCACATGCGATAATAATTCCATACCAGTATATATCTTTGCCAAAAAGAGAAAAGGCAACTCTGTTCATGGTATCCCTCCAACACAAAATAATAATACCATTATATGTTCAAATATATTGCGGGTCAAGAAAACATCGTATAAATATGAGAAAAACTGCATTATATAAACGAATGCAGTTTTATCTTGATCTACTTATCTTTATATGGACTTAGTTATAGGTTTAAATGGCTATAAACAACTACGCATTAATACCGCAGCATCTCTTATATTTTTTTCCACTGCCGCAAGGACAGGGAGCATTTCTTCCGATCTTCTCTGAAACAGCCTGTTTATCCTTGCGCCATGCGTCCCTGATTTCTCTTCTTTTTTCTTCAGAAATTATGCCGTCCCATTCGGTAAGCGTATACAGCCATTTCGCTTTTGCTTCAAGCATATTGTAGTATAATTTTTCGAAATCGACTTTAAGCGATATTTTAGTGTTTTCCTTTAGTTTATCTAAATTATACTCGTTTGAAAGGCTTGAATTGATACCATCCATAAACCCAGCAAAAACGACATTATCCATTTCAAATTCTGCTGCAAGCGTTTCAAGCTTGTCTTCGTAAAAGTTATCTTTCTGTTCTAATATCTTTTTGTAGGCGCCCTTTTCTATTTCAAGATATTCATCCCAAAATGCTTTATGTTCATGCGGCGACATTTCCATCTCGGTCATGCTGTTCCATTGGCTGAATAAACTCATCTTTTTTCCCCCAGATTATACTCCAAATTAACTTTAATCTGTTTTATAAATTCTTCTGTGCTCACTTTTCGCTTGTTTTTAGCTTCGCTGAGCAAATATAAATCTCCTGTCATCACGCCCTGTTCGATAGTTTGTACCGCAGCTTCTTCAAGCTTTTTTGAAAAAGCGGCAAGCTCATAATTGCCGTCAAGTTCTCCGCGTTTTTCAAGAGCGCCTGACCACGCAAAAAGGGTTGCCATGCAATTAGTAGATGTTTCTTTGCCTTCAAGATGCCTGTAGTAATGCTTTGTGACGGTCCCGTGAGCAGCTTCATATTCATAATAACCCTCGGGAGATACAAGCACGGACGTCATCATTGCAAGGCTACCGTATGCGGTTGCCACCATATCGGACATTACGTCGCCGTCATAGTTCATACATGCCCAAATAAACCCGCCATCACTGCGGATAACGCGTGCAACAGCATCGTCGATAAGAGTATAAAAATATTCGATTCCGGCTTTCTGAAATTTTTGGCTATATGCTTTGTTAAAAATATCTTGAAAAATATCTTTAAAACGATGATGATATAGCTTTGATATCGTATCTTTCGTTGCAAACCAAAGATCTTGCTGCGAATCGAGCGCGTAATTAAAACAGCTTTTTGCAAAGCTTTCTATTGATTTTGTCGTATTAAACATACCGCTTACTACGCCGCCCTGCTTATCAAACGCAGCTATCTGCTTTATTTCTACCGTGCCATCTTTACGTTTAACAACTATTTCCGCAATTCCCTCACCGTCAACAACACACTCCTGTGCATTGTATATATCGCCGTAAGCGTGTCTTGCAATCGTTATGGGTTTTTGCCATGTCTTTATAGAAGGATTAATATCTGTTATAAGTATCGGCTTTCTGAACACTGTTCCGTCAAGTATTGCTCGGATCGTGCCGTTAGGGCTTTTCCACATCTTTTTCAAATCATATTCTTCGACCCTTTGGGCATTTGGTGTAATCGTCGCGCACTTAACACCGACGCCATATTTTTTTATCGCTTCTGCGGCAGCAATGGTAATGCTGTCTTCCGTTGCATCTCTCTCTGTTAGCGCAAGGTCGTAATATTCTGTATTTAGCTCAATATAAGGTTCGAGCAGAAAATCTTTAATCATTTTCCATATAATACGTGTCATCTCATCTCCGTCAATTTCTACCAACGGAACCGACATTTTTATCTTTGTCATCTTTAACTCCTTAAAATACAATCCGTTCTTCGCTGATTGCCTGATACGCAATATTTGTGAACCCCGCGTAACATTCTAAAGCATGTAAATAAAAAAAACAAGCCGATACTTTGCATTATGACATAAAATAAGATGATTTATACAGTCACATAGAAAAGCCGTTCCTTTGAGGAACGGCTTTTTGTTCATTTATTTAAGATTCTTCATTTTCCTTCTTGGCTTGTTCTATGACCTTTTCCGCGAGATTCCCCGGTAATTCCTCATACCTTTCAAAAGTCATCTTAAAAGAGCCTCTGGCTTGTGACATAGATCTTAAATCCGTTGCATATTTGAACACTTCGACTAACGGGACTTCGGCAACAACTTCCTGATTTCCGTTAACAGGATTCATGCCAAGTATACGTCCGCGACGTCTGTTGATATCACCAATGATATCGCCCATGTATTCGTCAGGTGTGGTGACGATCACTTTATATATCGGTTCAAGTAACACAGGATTAGCCTCGCCGCATGCTTTTTTGTAAGCGAGGCTGGCAGCTATTTTAAATGCCATTTCAGATGAGTCAACAGGATGGTACGAACCATCATATAAAGTTGCCTTTATATTGACCATCGGGAACCCCGCTAAAACGCCTTTAGGAAGACTTTCTCTTAAACCCTTTTCTACAGCCGGGATATACTGTCGAGGCACAACACCACCGACAATTTTATCAACAAACTCGAAGCTCTCTTCTGAACCAAACAACGGTTCAAACTCTATCCAGACATCGCCATACTGTCCGTGCCCGCCGGATTGCTTTTTGTGCCTGCCCTGTGCCTGCACTTTTTTCTTAATCGTTTCACGGTACGGTATTTTGGGATCACTTAGCTGTGCCTCTACGCCAAATTTATTTTGCAGTTTTTTACATATAACCTCAAGATGAAGCTCCCCAAGACCGCTCACTAACGTATCAGGCGTATCAGCCGATTTGTCCATTCTGAACGACGGATCTTCTTCCTCCAATCTGTGCAGTCCTGAAAATACTTTTTCCTCTTCGCCTTGTTTTTTAGCTGTCACGGCAAGAGAGATGCATGGTTCCGGGAAAACAACGTCGGGGAAAACAACGACCTTTGATTCATCGCAGAGAGACCCTCCCGTATTGGTGTTTTGAAGCTTCGCAAGCGCACCGATATCTCCGGCACTTAGCTTATCAACGTTAATCAGTTTTTTACCGCTCATCACGTACAACTGACCAAATTTCTCACCTTTTTCAGTATTGCCGTTTTTAATAGACTGTCCGACGGAAATCTCGCCACCGAGAATTTTAAATATGGATAGTTTACCGACAAACGGGTCTGCAACCGTCTTATATACCTGAGCCGCAAAAGGTTCTGATGCATCTGCTGTATAGACCACTTCTTCCCCTTTCGGTGTCTTTCCTTTAATTTTTGTAACTTTATCAGGAGACGGCATGAATGACACCAAATTATCAAGAAGCAATGAAACACCAAGATTCGGTGAGGCAGCCCCAATAAATATAGGAACGACGTCACCCGTCGAAACACCCTCCCTTAAGCCATTAAGTATATCCTCTTTAGAAAGCTCTTCACCTTCAAAGTATTTCTCCATCAATGTTTCATCGTTTTCTGCCGCATTCTCAATAATGGTTTCTCTAATCGAAGACGCTTTATCCAAAAGGTCATCCGGTATCTGCGTTTCGTTAACTTTTTTCCCGTCAAACGTATACGCTTTCATATCGATGATATCTACAACTCCTTTAAAATTAAGCCCCTGGCCAATCGGAAGCTGCATAACGGTGATATTGTTACCGTATTTTTGTTTTAAACTGTCGACAGCTTTATCAAAATCAACGTTCTCTTTATCCATCTGGTTGATAAAAAACGCTTTGGCAATCCCTGCATTCACACATGCGTCCCATGCCTTTTCCGCACCCACCGTGAGGCCGTTCAAGCCATTAACCAGTATGAGCGCGCTGTCACCAAGATAATAACCGGAAGTCGCATCTCCAATAAAATCAAAATATCCGGGTGTATCAATTATATTTATCTTTGTTCCTTTCCATTGTGCCGGAGCCACTGCGGAACTGATTGAAATGTGCCGTTTTATTTCTTCAGGATCAAAATCCATAACCGTGTTTCCATCTTCAATTTTGCCTTGCCTGTCGATTGCGCCGCTGATAAAAAGCATTGCCTCCGTAAGCGTTGTCTTTCCTTCTCCGCCATGGCCTACGAGAGTGATGTTTCTTATTTCGCTTGTCTTGTAAAATTTCATACTTCCCTCCAACGTTTTTCAACCAGTTTCCCGACTGATTTTAATAACTGTAATTCATTTTATCAGAAAGAATGTAAAAAATAAATAGATATTTCAAGTTTAGTATAGTAATTAAAATAATTCTATGTAATAATATCATCATAATATTTCAAGGAGTATGTTCATGGATGTAAAAAAAGGTAAGCTGACCGACCAACAATTAAGAATTGTACAAGTCATTGCCGGCATTTTAAGTTCTGCAGCGCTGCTGGTATCCATACTTGTTGCCTCACCAGAGATTTCTAAAAATAATAAAATCGTTCAATATTTGTTTTTGGTAGTATTTCTAATCATTATGTTTGGCCGCAGACGGGTTGAATCAAAATACAGATTACGTCTTAACCTATTTAACCTCGTTTTAATTGATGGTATTTTAGCCGGTGTATTGATATATACCATTGTTTCCTTCTTCCCAGCGGAAAGCTCAACGGTGCAATTGGACGTTAGTCTAAAGATACTCATAGTTGTTGCTGTTGCACTCATTCTACTGATAGTGGGTATTGCACTTCCACTGAGGAAGTATTTTAAACGAATCGAAAACGGAACTCTTCCGCCGATTAGACTGCCCGAAAAGCAGGAAACACCTGAAACAGACGAAAATAATTTTGAAGATCAGGGCCCTATGACTATCGAACAACAAATCGCGGCAATGACAAAAGAGCTTGACCAGGATAAAAGGGATGATAAATAGTATGATAAAAACGCCAAGATTAAAAGGGCGTTTTTTTATCTTATTTATAAATCAATTTAACAAGACATCCGGGGGTCAGCGAAGAATCATATGAAATACCGGCATCGTCAAGGAGCGAAATAAATTCGCTAAAGCATGCCTCCGGTATTACGAATGACGTTACTTTACCATCGCCATCTATGATGCTTCCGGCAATTATTTCGTTGTTTACAATAAAAGTATCGAGATCTTGCTCAAAACGCTGAGAAATAGCTGTCGGGACGGTTAGGGAATAAACGGCTGAATATTCTGTTTCCAGAATAGCCGAATCGCCTGTACCAATGTCATCTTCACCTTCAGCCCTCTTTATCGACATGGATTCATCAGCCATATCAGCTTCTGGATAGGCCTCCTTTGGACAAGCTGCATCAGCTGCATATTGTACAGATGGTTCCTCGGCATAAGACTCTGAGAGCGCGATCGGCTGCTCTGCTGCATTTTTTTGCGTATTTATCGCATCAGGAATGATATTTGAAGATAAAATTACTGCTAGCACCGCTGCAACGGCAACAACCACGGATCCATATGCAAATATCGGTATCCGCCTTTTCGCTTTTTTTATAGCCTTCAGTGCAATGCTCTTTGGGGGCTGCATTTCGTTAAGTTCGGATAATGCCTTTCTTAATGCCATTATATCGTTTAATTCTTTTTTACAATAAACACAAGAATTAATATGCAAATAAAGCTGCTCTTTTTCGGCATCATCAAGCATATTATCAGCATACATGTTAATATAATCTTTTGCTGTTTGACAATTCATACCTCGTGCACATCCTTAAGCATACGGTCTCTTAATTGTTACGACGTATCCGGCAAGCAAAAAGTTCCGACATAATCGCACTTTTTAAAAATTATATTACAAAAAACGCAACGATACAATCTTAAAGATGTGGAATTATCCGCACTTGGAATATCCGCAGGATCTGCAGACCACGCATCCTCCCTCGTGCTCTAGCTCAGACGCACATTCCGGGCATTTTTTGCCATTAGCATTATTGTTCAGGTCTTTGGTCTTACCAATATTGCGCATTTCGGCAACGCGCTCTAAAACTCTTCCTATTGCATCCGGACAGGACAATGCTTTTAAGCCTTTTTGCCTGAGCGTGGAATGACACCGTATACCCCTGAGCTGCTCGATAATACTATTGACGTCAACCCCGGCCCGCAGTGCCATGGATACCAGCCTGCTAGTTGCCTCAGATTGCGACGGGCACCCGCCCGCCCGCCCGACATTGGTAAACACCTCGCATATCCCTTTGCTGTCATAGTTGACGGTAACGTATAAGTTCCCACATCCTATCTTAATTTTCTGGGTTATTCCTTTTGTTATTTCTGGACGTTCTCTTGGTGTTAGCTTGTCATCCGATCTATATTCATTACCCTTTCTAGTCTTTCCAGTGCTTAAAACCTGACCCGAGCGGCTGCCGTCTCTATATATCGTCACACCTTTGAGTCCGAGTGTATATGCCAGATCATACGCATCTCGCACATCTTCTTTTGTAGCGGTTTTCGGAAAATTAACCGTTTTTGACACGGCATTATCGGTCGACTCCTGAAACGCGCTCTGCATACGGATATGATATTCAGGCGTAATGTCATGTGCTGTCACGAACAATTTTTGTATATCTTCGGGCACTTCATCCAACCCTCTCAGCGTAGCGGTTTCTGCTATCTTTTGCATCAGCTCCCGGCTGTAAAAGCCTCTTTTACGAGCAACAGTCTCGAAGTACGGATGGATTTCAACCAGCTTATCGTTATCAAGTACATTTCTGATATATGAAATTGCAAACACCGGTTCTATACCGCTTGATGTACCGGCAATGATCGATATCGTTCCCGTCGGCGCGATCGTGGTCACTGTCGCGTTGCGCATATGTCTCATGCCGTTAGTTTTATAAATGCTTTGTTCAAAAAGTGGGAAATTCCCGCGGCATTTTCCCAGATTCTCAGATGCCTTTATGGCTTTTTGCCTGATAAATGACATGATTTCCCGTGCTGTATCCACAGCCTGATCAGAGTTATACGGTATGCCAAGCTTATATAACATATCCGCAAACCCCATCACGCCAAGGCCAATCTTTCTCATTTTCTTTGTCATTTCTTCAATTATCCTGAGTGGGTATTTGTTGATGTCAATAACATTATCCAAAAAATGTACGGACGTCATCACTGTTTGGGTAAGCGCTTCATAATCGATTTCTCCATCTTTAACGAATACATTTAGGTTGACAGAGCCTAAATTACAGCTCTCATAAGGCAGCAGTGGCTGTTCCCCGCAAGGGTTAGTGCTCTCTATTTTTCCTGCTGAAGGAACGGGGTTGTCTTTGTTGATCCGGTCCAGAAAGACAATACCCGGTTCTCCATTCTTCCACGCCATCTCGACAATCGTATTATAAACATATTTTGCATCAAGACTTTCTATCACATTACCCGTAGCCGGATCGACCAGATCATATTCTTTTCCCGAAAGAAGCGCTTGCATAAATGTTTCAGTCAGTCCCACGCTAATGTTAAAATTTGCAAACTGACCCGGATCACTCTTACACATAATAAATTCCATTATGTCGGGGTGATCAACGCGTAGTATACCCATGTTTGCACCGCGTCTTGTACCACCCTGTTTAACGGCCTCGGTTGATGCATTAAACACTTTCATAAAGCTGATGGGGCCGCTTGCCACGCCGCCCGTTGATTTGACGCTTGCCCCCGCCGGCCTGATGCGAGAAAATGAAAAGCCTGTGCCCCCTCCGCTTTTATGAATCATAGCCGCGTTTTTCAGGGTATCGAAAATTCCTTCCATACTATCTTCAATCGGCAATACAAAGCATGCGGATAGCTGGCCAAGTTCTCTTCCAGCGTTCATCAGAGTCGGTGAGTTTGGCAAGAATTTAAGATCAGACATCATGTCATAAAATGCTTTTTCCGCAGATTTTACATCTCCACCATATATGGTATCAGCGGATGCGACTG
>JBMNOU010000062.1:0-10048 GCA_050943215.1 Christensenellales bacterium
CAACGCCTGTGATATAATAAAAACAAGTAATCTTAAGCGAGGCAGATAAAAGTGGGTGCATTAAAAAACAGGTTGTCCAAGATTCTGTATACGATCCGCAACCCTGAATATGACGAACGGGACAAAGAATATAATAAAAAGCTAGGGATTATCCGTATCATGATTCTTCTCCCTTTTATCATAGCGGCAATTATTGTTTTTTTGATGTCCTTAGAATAATAGAACATGATAATTATTATTGAGCAGTAACCGTAATCTAATAACATCTATGATCTTCATAATGGATACTGAAAAAACGGTAGATTGCGGGTTGTGCAATTCTACCGTTTTATGATTTGGTTTTGCAGATCTTTATTCAAACATCTCCATACTCTGTTGACAATCGTTGCAATATCCGCTGTACAAATCGTAGCAATCCTGACACATATATGAATTGCAACCCTTGCAATTTTGCATTGACCGGGTATCCATAGGTTTGTTGCAACATGAACAGTTCATTTTTGACATAACTCATCCGCCTTTCTCTTAATTAATACAATTATTATTCTCTTTTATCCATTTTTAATACCCAAGTTTTTTATGTTAATAGATGCATAAAATGAAAAAGGCTTGTCATTAAAACAAGTCCAAATTGTTGATGGTCTGGTTATTCCCCTGCAAAATTTTTATCTCCAAATGACACGGGCAGTTGTTCTTCGATTATTTTGTTGATATATTCAAGCATGAAGTTGGTCATATCGCACGCGTCGCTTACCCCTTTTGATATTAAGTGTTGCATGTACCCATATTCATCTCGGGAAAACAGCGACTCATCCCTATGCCTTGGATATAGCATAGTGCTCACGTCAAATCCGATAAAAGTACTTAACAATTTAATAACTATCTTTCCTGGCAACCTAACATTCGCCAAAGATCTTTTCGCTTTTGCAAAATGATATTGCGCCTGCCCGATGATGTTTGCGCCCAATTCTTTATTGTATACGTCTTTCGCAGCCGATATATACCAGCCAGTTACCCCAGGGCCCATATCTTTATACATGATCTCATAAAAAAAATTAAATTGATATGGGTCGATACCCCACTGTTCTTTGGCGCTATAACTGTCCCACATCAACTCCATTGCATGATGAATATAAACATTTTTTCCTGCCTTTACATAGACAAATGGATGTGCATTTTTGTCTATCGCATAATGCGTTATAAATCCAGCGATATATGAAATTAATTCATCTTTATCAAGGCCGCCATATTGCTTTAGATACCCTAGCGCATGAGTCATAAGCTCTCTTGTCTTGAGTTTATGCATAGCAGTGCCAAGCGAAAGGCTATCTTTGGAATACCGCCAGGGCTGATAATTTCTAAAATAAAGTAAATCCGGGCCCTGACAACCAAGATAAAATGCCATTTTATGCGAAATAGCTTTACTATCTATCCTTGCCAAGACCCTTTCTCCCGCCGCTCTGTGCGTAAGAAAAGCCGGCATATTTATTCTTCTCCCTTATACAAAAAACACGACTTTTCGTGTCCCTCTATCGCACCTACGCTCATTAAAAAAGATGAACATATTGTGGGTCCCAAAAACCGGTACCCTTTCTTTTTTAGGTTTATAGAAAGTTCTTCCCCACTTTTGCATGAATATACCCAGCGACTGAAACTGCCTTGCTTTACGAACAACAATTGATGGGCCTTGGCGTTATGGATAACAGCTTCTATCTTGTGCCTATTGCGTATGATACGGCTGTCGCTCATCATCCTTTCTACATCTTTTTCAGTCATTTTTGATATTTTTACAGGGTCAAAATCATAAAAACATTGCCGCAACGCATCACGCTTTGCAAGCACGATACGCCACGAAAGCCCGGCTTGAAAGCATTCCAGACAAAGCTTTTCAAATAGGTCGTTATCGCAATCTTTTTTTTGCCCATATTCGGCATCATGATATTCTATTATAAGCGGGTCGTTTTCTTTAGCCCAACTGCATCTGTTCATGCTTCGATTCTATCATGTTCGAAGATAAATTATTGAAGTTTTTTTAAATTATTATGATATAATGGAGTAAAATTTATTGTTTGGAGGTCGATGGTGCAAAACTATCTCAGCAATAAAGCCGCCAGCATCAAACCCTATACGGCAGGCATGCAGCCAAAAGATAAAAACATTATCAAACTGAACACAAACGAGAACCCATATCCGCCTTCTCCTAAAACACTTGAGGCATATAAAGACTTTGATTTAGCAGCACTACGGCTCTATCCGCGCCCAGATGGCGGTGTGCTCAAGAGCACCATTGCAAAGATCTATAACCTGCCGGAAAACTATGTCTTTTGTGGCAATGGTTCGGATGAAGTCCTAGCGTTTGCTTTCAATGCGTTTTTTGACTCGGATATCATGTTTCCCGATGTGACATATAGTTTCTATCCTGTCTGGGCATCGCTTTTTAGCATTACATATAAAACTCTGCCGGTTAACAACGATTTTACAATACCGGTTAAAAAGCTTTACGCAAAAGGCGTCGTGCTTGCAAACCCTAATGCACCGACAGGCATCGCGCTTGAGCCCCGCGATATCGAGTACGTTTTATCTAGCAACAAGAACAGCGTGGTAATTGTCGATGAGGCCTACGCGGCTTTCGGCGCTCAGAGCGTGGCGCCGCTTGTGCCTAAGTTCCCAAACCTGCTCGTCATCAATACACTCTCAAAATCACACGCACTGGCCGGTATGCGTATCGGTTATGCAATTGGCCAGCCGCATTTGATTAGCGGTCTTAATCGTATCAAAGATAGTTTTAATTCGTACCCTGTAGATATGGTCGCGCAAACCGTGGGGAGCGCGGCACTTTCGGATACCCTTTATTACGCAGATATTGCAAAAAAAATCATTGCCACCAGAGAAGATACGGCAACTGCGCTTACACGCCTTGGTTTTAACGTTCTGCCATCCTGCGCAAATTTTCTGTTCGTCACAAAAAAAGGCCAAAGTGCTATCCGCCTCAAAGATTACCTTGAACGCAGTCATATTTATGTCCGCTATTTCAGGGCGCCCAGGATTTCGGAATACCTGCGCATATCGATTGGCACCAACGACCAAATGGCGGCGCTTCTGCAGAAAATCCGCGATTTTAACGGTTAATGTCGATCATGGCTCTCGCATCTCTTTCAAGCTCTTTCATAAGCTGATCGCAGGCTTCGTTCGACTGCTCGCGCGCACCGAAATAGACCCGCAGTTTCGGTTCTGTACCTGATGGCCTTATACAAAACCAGCCTTTATCCAGCGTAAACGAAAGCGCATTCTCACTTGGAAAATCGATATGCCTTATGCCGCTAGAGTCCTTGACAACGCCGCTTAAATAGTCCGTAAAGCAGCTGACATTCTGCCTGCCAAGCACGGAAGGCGGGCTGTTGCGAAGGCTCTGCATGATGGTCTTGACTTTATCCATACCGCCTGTGCAATCAAGCATGGCATCCAAGACCTTCTCTTTATGCCATCCGTATTTTTGATACAATGCCCTTAGCCTCTGGTACAGCGTCTCTCCGTTCTTTTTGCATTCGCACAGCACTTCGAGCAAAAGCAGTCCCGCCATGATCCCGTCTTTGTCCGCCAAAAAGCCATCCGCCAAAAAGCCGCAGCTTTCCTCAAAACCGAATACGAACTGCCTATTTTCAAGCCTGTTCATGGCATCTGCGATGTACTTAAAACCTGTCGGCACCGTAAGACATTCAATACCGTATCTTTGAGCGATCTCATCAGCCATCCTTGTGGATACAAACGATTTGACGATATAATCCGATGTTTTGAGCAATCCAGAATCTTTCCTTTGCCGAAGCAAATAATCAACGATGATGCAACCAACCTGGTTGCCCGATAGCATTATAAATGCTCCGTTTTCATTCGGTATCGCCGCGCCAAGCCTATCAGCGTCCGGGTCGGTTCCAAACGCAATATCAGCGCCAACCGCTTGTGCCAGCGCAATCGCTTTTTTCATAGCTCTTTCGTCTTCAGGATTTGGAGCAATCAGCCCCGGGAATTCAGGATCAGGAGAGATTTGGTCTTCCACCAGTGTATACCGGTAAGGCATGTTTTTTAAAACACCCGAAAATGTGCGCATTCCCGTGCCAAAAAGCGGAGTGTAGACGAAATGGATATCACCTGCGTATCTTTGTACATTCTCCGGCCTCTTGGCCATTTCAATAAGCCGCTGATAATATGCATTATCGATACTGTCCCCCAGCATGACAAGCAGCCCTTTTTGAATAGCTTCGTCTTTATTCATGCTAAGAACCCGGTCAAAGCCGCCAACAGCTTCAATAAGCTTGGTGACCTGAGCCGACGCTTCACTCAAAAGCTGCCCGCCCCAGGAAGCATACGCTTTATATCCATTGTAATCCTTTGGATTATGGCTGGCCGTAATAACCACACCTCCAAATGCCTGAAGGTGTCGGATTGCAAAAGAAAGCTCGGGAACGCTCGTGGCTTTATCAAACAAATAAGCCTTAATGCCATTTGCTGCAAAACACAGTGCGGCTGTTTGCGCAAACAGTTTAGAATTTTTGCGCGTATCGTAAGCAATTACCATACCGGCGGTTTGCCCGCCCTTTCCTTTCACATATTCTGAAAGTCCCTGCGTAGCACGCCCCACCGTATAGACGTTCATTCGGTTTGTTCCAGCACCCAATTTGCTCCGAAGCCCTGCTGTTCCGAATCGCAGTTCGGTTGAAAAACGGCTTTTAATCTCTGTCTCGTTGTCCTCGATATTTAGCAGCTCCGCCGCAACCTCAGCATCATCAGCCATCTCTTTCCACTGTTTGTACGTTTCTTTGTGTCCCATAAGAACCTCCGCCGTCATTATACTATTATGCTTCAAAAATTAAAAGGCTATAGCCATTTTAAGAGCGTATAAAAAGAGAGTGGATACCCACTCTCTTTTTTGTATCAATCAGTCTTGGGAATAAGGCAAAAGCGCCATCACTCTCGCACGCTTTATTGCCATCGCCAGCAGTCTTTGATGCTTTGCACATACGCCCGATGTACGTCTTGGCTGAATCTTTCCGCGCTCCGTCAAAAACCTTTTTAATTTCCCGATATCCTTATAATCAATACTTTTTGATTTATCGGCACAAAACGCGCATATCTTACGTCTTGGCCTGCCCCTGCGCATTCTTCTTTGTGATTTATCGTCATTCATAACGTTTTCTCCTTATCATTTTGACTAAAAAGGCATCTGTTCATCATCCAAAGGTTCAAAATCGTCCGGCTCATCTCCAAAAAGACCAGCATCATTGGGTGGCGGGACATCCGTCCTTGCACCGCCTTCACCTTTTGGAGATAGAAACTCGACTTCATCGGCAACAATCTCGGTTACATAGCGCCTCTCACCGTTGTTCGCCTCATAACTTCTCGTCTGTATCCGTCCTGATACGCCTACTTTACGGCCTTTGCTTAAAAATTTAGAGCAATTTTCGGCCAATGCCCGCCATGTCACCACAGGAATAAAATCTGTTTCGTCACGGTTAAACGAGCGGCTGACCGCTACCGTAAACGTACACACTGAGATACCCGAACCGGTTGTCCTCAGCTCGGGGTCTTTTGTCAGATTTCCGATAATGGTTGCTCTGTTCATAATATTACCCTGCCTTTATAGTCTTATTACATTAAATCTCAGCACACTATCGTTGATGTTGTAATTACGTTCAAGCTCTGATGGAAACTCTGGCCCAGACTCAAATGTCATCAGCACGTAATATCCTTCTTTGATGTAGTCGATTTCGTAAGCAAGCTTTCTTGTTCCCCACTCATCAACCTTTTCAATTCTTCCATCGTTTTGCTCAACAAGAGACTTAAATCTTTCAATAATAGATTTCCTAGTCTCCTCATCGACATCAGGCTTTAAAATATACATGCTTTCGTATTTGTTCATCGATATACCTCCTTTTGGACTCTCCAAACTATTATATCTTACTGGCAAATTAGTTCATAACCGGCACACCAGCTTGTCTGCAATGCCTACTCAATGTTTAGTTCGGATGTGGCCCTGCGCGCTGCGCAGAGCAAGAAAGACGCTACATCAAAGGATTATACCACCGGAGATAAATAATTACAATAACTAAATTGCACTGTTATTTTTCGCGTTAATATTATTAAAAATAATCTTGGGCTATTTCCCCATTTTTTAAAAGAGACTACTCGTCCGCCAGGACGAATATACCCGCCGTTTTCAATATAAACTGTACAGTGCTTGTTTTCGCATTTCTCAGATCGGTAAATGAACCATACTCATCAGCCATTCTTGACAGTGCCTGAAGATATTCGTCAAGCCCGTCAAACGTATCTTTCAGCCCTTTTAGGCCGTTTTCATTGAGCGATGCAATACCCGCTTCGAGGTCTTTTGTACCGCCGATCATCTCATCTATAGCGCCCGAAAGCTCGGGCATCACACTGGCTGCATCCCCGATCCCGCCGCTTAATTTGCGTATGCCCAGCTTTAAATCTCTCAACGCGCCGCAGATCTGTGAACATGCGATATCAATATTGTAAGCTCCGCTTAATAGATCAATGCAAGATGCATACAGTGTGCCGCTTCCCTCGCGCAGGCCGCTAACGCAGCTACAAAGCGTGGCTGTGAACTCTGTGTAAAAATCCTGCGTACCCGACTTGACGCTTGCCGAAAGCGCCTCAAGATCCCCACACGTGGAAATCAGTCCGCCAATCGCCGCTTGCTGAGCCTGCAGACCAGCCGCAAGGCCTGCGGCATTAGGATCCGCCGGATACGTTGCCGCTACGGTATCGGAGAGCGCTTTGAGCTGCGCATTCAATAGCGACACATCTTCAATACCGCCTCCCAATCCCGTAACGCCGCTGTTTAGCATCGTAGCAGCATCACTCAGCCGCAAGAGCGCTTCCGCCGCGTCCTGCATGTTTGCATCCAAAAGCCCCATACTCTGGTCAAACGACGCAAATGAGGCTGCGAAAAACTCCATGCCAGAATAGAATTCACCAGCAGCAGCTTTAAGCGCGTCCGCACTTGTAAATATCTGCTCTGCGCCATATGAAAGATCATGTGTGCCGCTGTCAAGGCCGTCAAGGCCATTTTTCAGATGCTTTGCCGCATCTTTCAGCTGATACAGCGCATCAAGAAGCGCAACCGTGCCCTGATGCATATCATCCGCGCCATCGATCATCTTATCCGTGCCAGAGGATAAACCGTCCACATCTACAAAATCGCCGTATGAATCAAGACCGGGTGGTGATTTGGGCAAAGCAATCATGCGGATAGGCTCAAGTTCAATATTTTTACCAAACAGTGTGAAACTAAACGTATCTTCCGGCAGCGGAAACGATGAATAAGACAACGTTATGGACGACCCCGCCAAAACCGATGATGCGTTTTGGGGTATTTTGAGTACGGTGTATATATTGTTATCGAGCGTCAGGGAAACCTGTATGGCGAATGGAGTGTATACTTCTCTGCCTGCCAGCCTGCTTTTTTCCCCGGTACCCGTATTGTTTACGATGACGAATTTAATTTTAAGCTCGCCCGTCTTTCCGGCGATTTTTTCAGGCGGTAGTTCTTGCCCGTTGAGATAATATGTAATGCCGACGGTAAACGGTAGAGGCTTTTGTGTTTCACCCTGATAGTAAAAGCTTGCCAAACCCTCCGTGGAGGCAGCCGGCCAAATGATCTGATCTCCATTAGTAATGGGGCTATCCGGCCCGGTTAAATTTTCAATAGACGTGTATAGTCCATAATCGACGATCTCTCCCCCCTGCGTAAAGCAGTTAACGACCGTTGCTCCCGAATACGATCCATCGTTGCCAAGCACAGCATAAACCGTTTCGCTCTTTGGGTTATCAGGATTTCCGTTTGCGTTTGCGATAGAACCGGATTGCAAAACTACAAAAACACCAGCTATTAGAGTAAACACAATAGCATTGCTAAGAAGTTTTGCATGGTTTTTTAACAGATCACGAAGATGCCCGAATGGCTTCAATAATATCATCCCCTGTCTTTAAGCTTTTTCGGATAAAACCGTTTCCTAAATTCTTGCGTCGTTGCCAAAAGCGGTTTGTCAAACAGTACAAACAGCGCCGGTAGGGCAAACATAATCACGACAAAGCTGATGAGCGCCCCCCTTCCCACCACTGTTGCGATCTCGCGTGTCGCTTTTATCGAGCTAACAATAGTAATAGACAGCGTCGAAAAAAAGAAAGTCAGCACGCTCGTTAGCATAGGCCGCATCGCGGCACCGATCGTCTTCCTGACAGCCTGAGCGGCGTCAAGTGTCTGGTGCCTAAATTCAAAATAACGCGACGTAAACAGTATCGCATAATCAACCGTCGCTCCAAGCTGTATAGCACCCACAAATACCGGAGTTAAAAATATCATCTCTTCACCCGAAAAATAATTGATACCAACGTTGATATATATAGCCGCTTTGATCACAATGACCAAAAACACCGGAATCAGCAGGGACCGAAACGCAAAGAGCAGTATTATAAATATGAATGCAATCGAAATTAGCTCAACCGCAACGTTATCCCAAGCTGCAGTCGATGCCATATCGGCCGCACTGGCATAAGCGCCGGTAATATAAACCTCCCCAAGAGACGACTCAGCACTGCTACGGATATCTTCAACTGCACAAAACAACGCGGTATTATCAAGCTCTCCTGCAAGCGTTACTGCAAAGCGCCGGTATTCGTCCCCAATATACGCTTTTTTAAGCTGGTCTGGTAAAAAACCTTCAGGCACCCCGGTTTCTACACTATCCGATAAACCTTTGACTTCACGGATGTTGTCTATTTGCGCAATCTTTTTAATCGCCGTTTTTTCATAACCGGCCATTTCCTTTTTATACAATACGTTGACCGAATCTGTCGTACCGAATGTTTCGCTTATCTTTTTTGTAGCGACAATGGGCGCCGTATCACCCGGCATGAAGTTCTCAGTAGTGTAATAATAATCCTGCTTTCCGCTGGCAATTAAAGTTGGGATGAGAGTTATTATGACAATCCCCAAAAACATGTATCTGTATTTGACGAGTGGACCTGAAGCTTTTTTAAAAGATGGCAGAAGCACGCGATGCTTTTTCTTGCCGATCTGGTATGTTGCGAGCATCATGCACGGTAAAAATGTTAGACTGAGAATCAGACTAAATATGACGCCTTTGCACAGTACGATCCCAAGATCGGAACCTATCTGGTTATGCATGAATATCAGCGCAATAAACCCGGCACAGTCAGTCAGTGCACTAGAAGATATCGTGACCAGTGTAGTATGCATTGCCGAGATCATCGCCTTTTTGGTGTCACCGTTTGCGGCACTGAGTTCTTCTTCAAACCTGTGTATCAAGAATATCGAAAAATCCATCGATATTGCGAGCTGGAATATCGCAGCAATCGCGACCGTTAAAAATGAAACCTGATCCTTTACAATAAAATTAGTACCGTAGTTGAGCAATATCGCGATTCCTATATTGATGATACAAAGAAATGGTGCAATATAAGACGACAAGGATACGGCAAGGAGTATGATTAGTATACCGCCTGCCATTACCAAATAAAGAGCTTGTTCCTCGCGAAGCATATTCTTAAGTTCGTGTATAACGACATACGGCCCGCCAAAATATTCACCCTGCTGCATCAATACAGTGATCTGTCCAATGGCGCTGTCTATCGTTTCTTGTGCGGCATCGCTATAAAACTCAATAATCATCAGTGTGGAGCCGCCTTTTTTATACTGCTCTACCGCTTTTTGGGAGAGGAACTTTTCAGGAGTATAGATATCAAGCATATCATCCATCCAATTAACTTTTTCAACGCCCTTGATAGTTTCTATACGGTGTTTTAACGCCAGAGTCTGCCAGTTGTCTTTGTCTTCTAAAAGCACATACACAAGCATCGACGAAGAAAACTCGTTATTTTCAATCTGTGCACCTGTAATTGAATTTGCGTTATGGGGCATAAACGCAGAAATCTCAAAATTCGTATTTACTAAACTTATGCCAAAAAAAGCAGGTATGCAGATTATAACGAAAAATATAATGACATATAA
>JBMNOU010000063.1:0-9958 GCA_050943215.1 Christensenellales bacterium
AGCAGTACTGTCAGTAATAATTTTTACTTGTCTCATCTGTTTTTCTCCATAGCTAATTAATCTTTATATAATAGATATTATATCATAACTGTGTTTATTTTGGCCATATAATAGGATTAAATACATAAATATGTATGCTTGTTCTTAAATTTTCTTTATAGTAGATATGTTTAGATTGCTGGTTTTATTCTTGCAAACCTCCAATTATCTTTTCTTGCTTATTACCACGTCCTGTTAAAAAACGAATGAATGAGATGAAAAAGTTTAGAATATTCAAATAATGTTAGAATATTTGCTATATGTGCATAAAAAATGCGGTATCCTATAAATAGTTGCAGATTGCTTTTTTTTAATATATAATATGCAATTGGCTAATAACGGAGGTAAAAAATGAGCAATATAATGCCGATGGTTGCACTCAGAGACGTCATTGTCTTTCCATATATGGCGCTTCATTTTGAAGTCGGAAGGGAAAAATCTGTTGCTGCTCTGGAAAATGCAATGGAAAATGATCAGATCATATTTCTTGCAGCTCAGAAAGACAAAGAAATATCCGACCCGGAGCCGGACGACATTTATCAAGTCGGTACTGTTTCTAAGATAAAACAGATACTTAAACTACCAGGAGACATCATCAGAGTTTTGGTCAAGGGTGAATATAGGGCGAAGATATTAAGCTTTTCGCAAACTTCTCCGTATCTTGAAGTTGAAACGCAGCAGTTGACATATGAGCGGGTGCCTGAATTAGAACCAAAAGAACAGGCACTCAAAAGAATCGTCATGAATCACTTTGAACAGCTGATAAACGTAAGCCCTAAGGTTACTTCCGAAACATTATCTTCTGTTAACAGCATAGATGATATCGGCCAGATGGGAGATATCATCGCCTCTAGCGTTCTGTTTAACCTCGAAGACAAGCAGAAAGTTCTCGAGAGCATTGATCCCGTTGAAAGGCTGGAGTTATTGGCGGGGATACTTGCAAGCGAGCTCGAAGTTGCAATTATCGAAAATGACATACGCAATAAAGTCCGGAAACAAATCGATAAATCCCAAAAAGAATATGTCCTAAGAGAACAACTTCGTGCAATTCAAAAGGAGCTTGGCGAGACAGGTAGCTTACAATCTGACGCCGACGAACTTAGGGGGAGACTATCCGAACTAAATATTAGCGATGAAATCCGAGATAAGGTCGAAGTGGAAATCGCTCGTATGGAAAGGCTCTCACTAGGATCCCCCGAGCTTGGTGTTATTAGGACGTATGTAGAATGGATCATCGATTTACCGTGGGGCGTAGAAACAAAAGATAATCTTGATCTTGTTCACGCACGAGAAATACTCGACGAGGATCATTTCGGGCTTGAAAAAGTAAAAGACCGCATCATTGAATATCTCGCGGTTCTAGGCAGAAAAAAAGACCTTCGCGGTCCCATTCTATGCTTTGTCGGTCCTCCGGGAACGGGCAAAACGTCTATCGCTCGCTCAATTGCACGTGCGATTGAGCGCAAGTTTGTACGCACCTCGCTGGGCGGTGTCAGGGACGAAGCGGAAATTAGAGGTCACAGAAGAACCTATATTGGAGCAATACCCGGACGGATTATATCATCTATCAAACAGGCTGGCAGTGTCAACCCGGTGTTTTTATTCGACGAAATTGACAAAATGGCTAGCGATTTTAGAGGTGATCCTGCTTCCGCTATGCTTGAGGTGTTAGATCCTGAAATCAACAGTACTTTTCGTGATCATTATATTGACCTGCCTTTTAATTTAGAACATGTGATGTTTTTAACAACAGCCAATAGCTACGATAGCATACCCGCTCCGCTGCTCGATAGAATGGAAATCATCAATTTATCAAGCTATACTGAATATGAAAAAATCGGCATCGCGAAGAACCACTTGATTCCGAAACAGCGTGAAGCGCATGGCCTTAATAGTGAAGAAGCCGGAATCAGAGACACTGCTCTTATTGAAATTATCAGGAAATATACCCGAGAAGCCGGCGTACGCGAGCTGGAAAGAAAGATCGCGACTGTATTTAGGAAATGCGTCGTTGACCTTTCTTCAAAAAACAAAACAAGTATAGTCGTTACGCGAAAGGTCTTACATAAATACCTTGGCACGCCGGTATATTCACAGACTGAATCAGATACCGTCGATAAAATTGGTGTAGTCACGGGACTCGCGTGGACAGCTGCCGGAGGGCAAACTCTCGTCGTAGAGGCAATAAAGATGCACGGCAAAGGAAAACTTGTGCTGACTGGCAAGCTTGGTGAAGTTATGCAGGAATCTGCCAAAGCCGCTCTCAGCTATGTCCGGGCGAACAGCAAAGCACTTGAAATTGACGAAGATTTTATCGACAATACTGACATACACATCCACCTGCCTGAAGGGGCGATTCCAAAAGATGGCCCTTCTGCGGGTATTACAATAGCCACCGCACTTGTTTCAGTGCTTTCCGGGAAAACAGTAAAGAGCAATCTTGCGATGACGGGTGAGATCACATTAACCGGAAGAGTTTTACCCATTGGTGGATTGAAAGAAAAATCGCTTGCTGCACTTAAAGTAGGCATTAGTACGATTATAATCCCTGAGGGCAACAATAAGGATTTATTTGATTTGCCAGGTACTATCAGAAGAAAAATCAATTTTGTACTTGTATCCGAGCTAAAAGATGTATTGAACATCGCTATCAACCAGGAATAAGGTGTGTAATGCAGATAAAGAAAGCCCGTTTTCTCAAAAGTATGAAAAATATTGCCGATTATCCGGACTATAATCTGCCTGAGATCGCGGTTTGCGGTAAATCAAATGTAGGCAAATCTTCGCTGATCAATTTTTTAACTAATAATTTTAAACTGGCAAAAACAAGCGTAATTCCGGGCAAAACACGGCTTATTAACTTTTTTGTCATTAACGAACAGTTTCTGCTGGTCGATTTGCCAGGTTACGGTTACGCAAAGGTATCTAAAACTGAAAAAGAATCGTGGTCGGAAATGATTGAGCAATATTTGAAAACAACCCAAAGATTAAAGGCCATCATGATATTGCTTGATATTCGACACGAACCGACAGATGACGACTTGATGATGTTTAAATGGGCGGCGCATTTTGGGCTGAATGTCATTATCGTTGCAACAAAGGCAGATAAAATCGCCAAAACAAGGCGGCCCCATAGACTCAAGGAGATCAAGCAGTATATCGGCGGCGGCGTTGATTACCCTATCGTTTCTACGTCGGTGCTAAAAAGGATTGGTAATGCTGAGCTGCTTGACGAAATTGAAAAGGCTTTGTTATGAATGTTTATGCTATCGGGGATCTGCACCTTTCGGGGTTTTCACCCAAACCAATGAATATCTTTGGAGAGCATTGGGTGGATCATTGGACAAAAATTAAAGAGAGCTGGTATCATCTCGTGTCAGATAATGACATCGTTTTGATACCGGGTGATTTGTCATGGGCGCTGCGGCTTTCGGAAGCCGAGTCAGACATCGCCGATATCTGCGCGCTTCCCGGCAAAAAAGTATTGTTAAAAGGTAACCATGATTATTGGTGGAATTCTTTATCTCAGGTCAACTCGTTGTTAAGCAATGAAACATACGCTTTGCAGAATAATAGCGTCTGTTTCGATGAATACGTCATTGCCGGTTCGAGAGGATGGACAACCCCCGGTACCAATCAGTATAATCCTGATCAAGATGAAAAACTTTATATCCGTGAAGCAGGCAGGCTTGAATTCTCATTACAACATGCTAAAAAAAGCGCTCCAGACGCAAGACTAATTGGAATGATGCATTTTCCGCCTTCTGATATGCGAGGTGCAAAGACGCTCTATACAGACCTTTTTGAATCATACGGCGCAACGCACGTTGTTTATGCACATTTGCACTCCTCAAGCATCAATTATGCTTTATCCGGAAAAGTAAGGGGCGTAGAATATTCGCTTGTCTCCTGCGACGCTACAAACTTTAAGCTGGCTAAAATTATCTAATCATTTACCCCTTTTGCGCTGAGGATGTTCGTCATGCTTTCAGCAGCAAGATTGCACTGGCTAAAAGCCAGTCTCATCACGTCATGTATATCATTGACTCCGATTACACAAACGTCACTAAGCATTTTTGCCTCAGAGATGTTTTCCATTGGCACGATAACGAGTGTTGCACCAGCACGTTTTGCGGCCAATACTTTTGCCTTGATGCCGCCGACCGCCCTTATGCATCCGTTGATCGAAATCTCTCCAGTCATTGCAATACCCGGGCATACGACTTTCCCGGTAATTGCGGAGAAAACGGATACAGCAATGGCAATCCCTGCAGAAGGCCCGTCAATTGGCGCGCTTCCCGGCAGGTTAATATGAATATAATAATCATTCGGATTTATATTAAAATTTTTTTTCAGTGCTGTTAAAACATTTTCGACCGAACTCTTTGATGTGCTTTTGCGCCTGAACTTTTTGCTTTCAAATCCCATTTCTTCTTCGTCAATAAGCCCTGTTACTATCAATGAGCCAAAAGGGGTTTTTACGGCAACCGTTTCGATTTCGATAATCGTGCCTATATTGGAACCGTATACGGCAAGGCCATTTACACAGCCAATATTATTCCCACCTAGTTTCAATATGGGACGCCTAACGTATTTGCCTGTTTCAACGACCCAATTGATATTTTTTGCTTGTATTGTCAGTGTTCCCTGTTCTCTTGCAACACCAGCCGCCATCTGGATCATGTTTACCGCTTCCCGGCCGTTTGCAGCATATTCCCCAATCATTTCTGCCGCCTCATTGTCTATTTCATACCCGGCCTTTGCTGCGGCGTTTTTTGATATGATAACTATCTCTTCCTGAAAAAGCGGTCTAAAAAAAATCTCCATACATCGTGAACGTATAGCTGGTGATATCTCTCTCGGAGATTTTGTAGTTGCACCCACAAGCCGAAAATCTGCCGGCAACCCTTTCGCAAAAATATCGTGGATATATCTTGGCGTCTTTTTATCGTCTGGATTGTAATATGCACTTTCTAAGTAGACACATCTATCTTCTAATACCTTTAGGAGTTTATTAATATGAAAAGGGTGAAGCTCGCCTATCTCATCCAAAAATAGTATGCCACCGTGTGCTTTTGTTACCGCCCCTTCTTTTGGCTGCGGTATCCCGGCAGCGCCGAAAGCACCGGCGCCTTGGTATATCGGATCATGAACACATCCAATTAGTGGGTCGGCAATGTTTCGTTCGTCGTATCGTATGCATGTTGCATCAAGTTCTATAAACTTCGCGTCTCTTTTAAAAGGCGATATTTTACTTTTTTTTGCTTTGTCCATAACAAGCCGGGCTGCGCACGTTTTACCGACACCAGGAGGGCCGTAAATTAGCACATGCTGTGGGTTTTCACCACACAGCGCCGCGCACAATGCAACAATGCCTTCATTTTGCCCGATAATTTCGTCGAAACCAGTTGGCCGTGTTTTTTCTGATAGAGGCACATTTAATGAAACGGTGCGAAGTTTATTAAGCTTCTCCATCTGCCGTTTTGATTCACTATCCAGGCTGGCCTTTGTATTCTTTTTTCCTTTCATTAGACTTAAAAAATACAGCCCGATAATGATACTGACGGCCACCTGCAAAATAATAATAATTTCAGACATAAAAAAGCTCCTTACATTCGCTTTTTTTATTATGCGGAGTAAAGAGCTTCATTATGTGCGGGTCATATATCATCTGAACAAATCAATCAGCCGCGTAAAAAAATCTTGTGATTCTTCTGACTTGTTAATCGGATTTGCCTTCGTAGGCACGCTTATCGCAGGCGTCATCATAATATACTGTACGCTATTCGGATGGTTTTTGCCAGGTGACGCAAATGATACCGAGGGCGAATCATCTGAAATGAAACTTTTTGTTTGTGCTGATATATCGTCTTTTGCTTCTGTGATGCCTTCCTTGAATGCAATCTGTCCGTTAATCAGCTCCTGAATATTTCCGGGCAACCCCTTGATTGAACGGTATAATCGATGAATGCCAGATGCGCTGCTCTTAATACCGGCTAAGTAAGAATCAAAACCACCCATTATTTCACTGTATCCTGCGTTTATTTGTTGACTGTTTGCAGCGATTAAATTAACACCTGAACAATACTCCTGAAATTCTTCGGCAGCTTGCTGCACACCTGCTGTATATTGGCTTACCCCCTCGCTTGCCTGGTCAAGACCAACCGATACACCTGAAAGCGCATCAAGCGTTTGAATCGTTCCCTGTGCAAGAAATTGTACGGAAGGGTCGCTGCTTGTAAGTAAAGACTCGGCAAGAGATTTTAAATCGGCATTTGATGAAGACAAACCGCGTAACCCATCGGCCGTTTCCGATACGCCTTGTGCCATAGCCGAACCGGATTCAGACAGCTTTTCAAGACCAGCTAAAAAATCAAATGATCCTGACGCAACGTAAATCACGCTATTTGTATATTCTTGCAGTCCACTCGAATAGACATTAATACCCTGCAGCATATCTTCACCGGCTGAAGCAATCGCCGCTATGCCATCGTCAATATCATCCACTCCGTTACGAAGACTAATAACGCCGTCTTTCAGTTCTGAAGTTCCTTCAACCATTTCTTGTGCGCCATCAATCATATCATCAAATCCATCATCGATCTTATCAATGCTGTTTTTTATATCCGTTGTTGAAAACGTCCCTTTAAGCAGAGTGATGGTGATTGCGTCCATTTCAAAATCACTGACATCCGCATCAAGGCACATAGAGCCACTTTTTCCGGGCAGTACCGTGCCGACAACATTCAAAGTGCTGCCAGTAATAACCGTCGTTGCGTCATATGCGTTAATATTGCTAGCTTTGTTCAGATTAATTGTTAGTGATATTTGCGCCATATATCCGTTTCGTATTCTTTCGTCGCAATTTACATTAACACCGTAATTAATCTCTATCTTTAAACGCCCACTTTCTCCCGCGAGGTCTTGCGCCAAAATCGACTTGCCGTCGATATAATATTTAATTTTAAATGTCATAGGCAACTCGCCCTGTGCGGTGCCCTGATAAAAAAGCCCCCCCTTGACATAAGCGTCTGGGAATGTGATTTTATCCCCCGATATTGTGGGATCGCTCGTTGTAGACAAATTCTTGATGTCGGTATATTCACCATAATCGGTATAATCACCAAAAAGCTGGTTGACGACATATATCTGATCTACGCTGCCATCGTGATGAAGCTTAGTATATACCGTTTCATTTTTAGATTTTTCTAACGCCAAAGCGGATGGAGCGCAGATATACCAAAGTATTATCATTGATAAGGCCAATAACGCGATTCTTTTAAATTTCATTGCTATGTCTCCTTCTAAAAAACCTGTTTTTCATTGTCGTCTTGAAAATCAACTTATCTAAAAGTATCAGCACCTGTGGTAAAACAAAAATTGTTAAACATCCCGATAAAACGGCGCCTCGGCCAATCAACGTGCCCAGCTGAGACATCGCCTGCTGCGTAAAGGTCGCGGCGACAACAAAACCCGCGCTAGCCAATACCAAAGCCGACATCAATATTGATGGCCCCGCTTTTTCTGAAGCAAATTCTGCTGCTTCTTTTTTGCCGAGGGTCTTTCTTCCTTCCAGATAATAATTCGTCATCAGTATTGCGTAATCTATTGTGGCGCCAAGCTGAACAGCACTGATAACCATATACCCGATAAAAATCATCGAATTCCCTGTAAAATACGGTATTGACATATTGATCCATATCGATGATTCAATCACAAACAACAGTATCAATGGTATTGATACCGATCTGAATGTAAGAAGTATTATAATTCCCACAAAAAGGATTGATAATATCGTCACCAATAAAAAGTCTCCGGATGTAGCGTTTCGGATATCGTAGATAACAGGTGATGCTCCGGTAACATAGGCCTTTTCATACCATTTTGATACAACCTGCCGCACCTCAGTAACAGCAGCCAATGCGCTTTCACTTTCAATTTCTGCATCTACTTCAACGATATATCGTGAATAATCTTGGCTTAAGAACTCTTCCTTAATGTTCTCGGGAACAATCTCTTCAGGCGTAGATGGGTCAATAAATGCATATAATCCCTGAACACTCTTAACATATGTAAGTGCGTCAAGATCGTTCTTCATTTCATATTCGGATGACGCATTCCCTTTTGGCACCAGCACAACAAAATTATTGCTTAAACCGAATTTGCTTTTAATATTTTCATTTATTATTGTTTGCTTCTCATCCCCCACGTTGCTCGATGAATATAAGAATGTATTATTGTTTTGTGCCATAAAACAAACTATTGAAATGATAGCCAGCAACCCAATTATAACGTATTTGACTTTTCCGCCAAGCAAATGCTGTACCTTTTTCATAGACGGTAAAAACCGTTTGTGTTTCGTTTTATCAATGCCCTTAACCCAACCAACAGAGAGCGCGGGCAACAAAATAAAGACGCAAATCATACTGAAAATGATTCCCTTAGCAAGCACAAAACCCATATCGGCCCCCATCGTATAGCTCATGAAGATAAGCGCAATGAAACCGACAATCGTTGTCATACCGCTCGATATTATTGAGGAAAAAGACCCGCATACCGCTCTAGCCATTGCTTTTTCCGGATCACCTTCAGTTTGTCGTTCATATTCAAACCTGTGAAGCAGGAATATTGAATAATCCATTGAGATGGCAAGCTGCAAAATGGCGGCGCTGGCAAACGTCATATACGATATTTCCCCTAAAACAACGTTTGTTCCAAGATTAAGCAATATCGCAATACCAATTGAAATAATAAACAATGCGACTTCTATTAAAGAGTTTGTTGTAATAATCAATATAAACAGCACAATTGCAAATGCAATCAGTATGCCGGTTAATATATTGCCGCTGATTGAACTGACATTTACATAAGCATCGATAGCGCTGCCAGTAAGGGCAATGCCGTCACCGTAAATAGCTTTAAGCTCATCGATTGCGTGATGTGTTGATTTGGCATAATCGTCTTCTTCAAAAACTATCTGCAAAAGCGCGTTATCATCCGAAAAATAGTTATTTCTAATTTCCGTATCAATCAATTCAACCGGCTTCTTTAAATCTGCGATGTCATCAAGCCAAACGACTTTCTTTATGCCATCGACGCTTTCAATTGTCTGCTTTAACTCGAGCACCTCTGAAATACTCTTTTGCTCCAATAATAACAAGGCGCTCCCGTTATAGCTATATTCCGTTTTTAATATATCGATACCCGTCTTTGAATCCGACTTATCTGGCAGATACTTAGACATATCATAATTCTGACCGACACCCAACATAAGAACGCTGCAAATAGCGGCCATGCAGATGAATATAATAATCACTAGTTTTCTTTTTTTGATGATCGCTTCAAAGAAATGAATCAAAGCATCCTCCATTTGCGTCAAATAATGCTTAATCCATAGTAGAACGAATAAGCATAACGCACAATGACCCAAGCGAAGGTTTTGCATCATATTATAAGGTGAATTTTAATAACCTTTATGGGTGAATGATAAGAATATTTGCTATGTAGTCAATCAAGTCGTACATTTGTTCCACGGAGCAGATTGATAAGCTGAAGCCTATTGGAGATGTTCATCTTTTTGTAAATGCTTTTAACATGAGATTTTACCGTGTTAATCGATATATGCAGTTTTTCGCTGATTATTTGATTCGTCATGCCTTTGGCTAATAAATCAACCACTTCTATTTCTCTTTCTGATAACGTATACTGAACCTTTAAATTTTGTTTTTCTTCAAAAATATCCAAGTCAATATTGTAAGATTTAAAAAAGTATGTACAAAGATCTACAAAAACAAACAAAGAAAAGATAGCATATGAAAGATGCGTTAACTGAAATGAAAGCTTCCTCAGTAAAATAAAATCAATAACAGAAAAAATGATCTGTGGGAAAAAAGCAATAAGAAAATATTTAGCGAGCCTT
>JBMNOU010000067.1:0-9137 GCA_050943215.1 Christensenellales bacterium
TGAATAAAACATTAATTTGAGGTGAAACTATGCCGTATATTGATGTAAATGTTTCTATAAAGCTCAATAAAGAACAAAGAGAACAGATTAAATCGAAGCTTGACGAATTAATTACATACTTTCCGGGGGGAAAAAGCGCATACAATAAACATTGTTGATAACAACTGTGCATTTATAGATGCGAGGACTTATTGGAAAATAGAGCTTAAAAACCGGGAAATGTTTACAGAGGAGCTCTTTAAAGCGATGGAAGAAATACTTGGCATACCAAACAGCGATTTATATGTTAATATCTTTGAAATGCCTGCATGGGATTATCGTGGTAGGTTCTGGTAGTAATTATAAGTTCATCAACCAGAACGATATTAATGGATATAGGGAGAGCGAATGATTAAGCTATCAAATAATGGCTAAAGATTAATAATAATTCTAAAAAAAGAAAGTCTTAAAGAAGGATTTGAGGTTGTCTACGTTGAATAAATATATTCGATAGTATACCAAAAGTATACAACACAAAAAACCAGTTTGCTTGAAATAGCTGCAAACAAAAGTTGTCTACTGGTAGACAAGGAATAGATGCCAAAACAGCAAAGCGGAATTAGACACACTTTTTTGGCAGCCTGTTCCATGTAAATAAAAATATCAAAAAAGTAATATCATTTAGAAGGAGGAGAATGATTAATGAAACTTCAGGACAAGGTTATCGTTATAACCGGCGGGGCTGGCGGAATTGGAAAAGCAACCGCGATGGTTTGTGCAGGCTATGGTGGAAAGGTTATTGTTTCCGATTTAAAGCAGGATGCATGTGACAAGGCAGCAGCTGAAATCGTTGCTAAGGGCGGCGAGGCGATCGGAGTAGCAGCGGATGTTACGGATAGGTCTGCGGTCAAAGCGGCGGTTGAAAAGATCATGGCCAAATACGGCAAAATCGATGTTTTGTTTAATAACGCTGGGGGTATTGCCGAAGCTTGTGTTCACGAAATGACAGAGCAGCAGTATGATTTTGTCATGGATATCAATTGCAAAGGTGCTTTCAATTGGGCCCATGAGGTTGCTAATGTAATGATACCCAAGAAAAAAGGCAGAATTATCACCACCTCTTCAATTACCGGATCGGTAGCCGAGTATTCAATTCCGACATATGGCATGTCAAAAGCCGCATTAAGGCTATTGACACAGAATCTTGCTTTAGAGCTTGGTCAATATGGAATAACAGCTGTTTCGGTCAGCCCCGGACATATTGACACAAGCTTGCTGCGTAATACGTTCTACAGGCGTGCAGAAGAGCAGAATAAGGATCCGCAAGAGTTCTTCGATGCATTAGAGGCTACAATTCCTCTGGGTCGGCTTGGTCAGCCCGAAGAAATTGGCGAATTAATTGCTTTCTTGTGCGATGACAGATCCGCATACATCGATGGATGCAATATCATCATTTCCGGTGGAAAGATCATGTGGTAAAACAACAGATCTAAAATAATTAATATTGGGAGGGAACTATGGCTAAAGTAGTTGGTTTAGGGCATGCGAGCTTTACCGTTATGGATATGGACAGAACCGTTGACTTCTATGTCAATAAGCTCGGCGGTAAATTATTAACGGAAACGGTTGATCAAGGACCTGAGCTGGGAACATATGTTATGGGCGAAGGCGCGCAAAAGTTTGCAGCGCTCAAAGTAGCGATGGTAGAACTGGGCGGAATACAGATTGAATTCCTGCAATATCTGGATCCAAAGACTGATAAGCCCTATCACGGCAATCCATCTGTTGCAGGCTCAGGCCATCTTGCATTCAACGTTGATGACCTTGAAGCAATGTATCAGAAGCTGAAGGCCGAAGGGGTTACATTCCATTCTTCGGTGAACGAATGTGTACGCGATGGCGTTCTTGTATGGAAATGGGTATACATGAGAGATCCTGATGGTATCTGCTGCGAGCTCGTTCAGCTTTGCTAATCAAATGGATTTACGGACATATCTGTTTGTCCTAAGATATCAATGAATAAAAAGTCCCGATATATATCGGGACTTTTTATGATTATAAGGCTAAAAAACTCATTTGAAGATAATGCGCTTCTGAACAGAAAAGCTGACAAAGAATAACAGAAGCTCTGTGATTATCTTTGACAGAAAAACATTGATTCCAACGCTTGTAAAAAGAGTGATTAAGCCATAATTCGCAGCCAATATGAATATAACTAAAGTAAAATATCCCAAAAGGTGTTTCTGCAAATTGCCGCTCTGATTCTTATTTGAAAAAATAATGTTTCTATTGACAAAAAAATTAACGAAAGAACTAACAACCCGTGCACCAACGACAGCAGCCCAAAGGACACCCGGTAATATGATCGTGATCAGGGTGAATATTAAAAAATCGACCAGAAAAGCAAATAAAGATGAGCCTCCAAACAAAATAATCAGACGGTAAATACGCCATGAGTCTGTTAACGGATTAAAATGAGAATTAATGTTGCCGTTTAAATAAACTGTTTCGATATCGATTTCCTTGATATTTAGTTGGTAATTGGAAGCTTCGAGCAATACATTCATTTCATATTCATAACGCTCGCCTTTCAGTGTCAGTAAATTTTTCAGGGACGAATAGGGGAGGCCTCTAAGGCCTGTCTGAGTGTCATTTAATTTCTGACCACTGATAAAATTATATACATTTTTGGTAATTGTATTACCAAAACGGCTTTTTAAAGGAACATTTCCGGAAAATGTTCTTTTTCCAAGTACAATCGTATTATGAGAGTTTAGCAGCTCATTGCCAACGTTGACAATATCTTTAACCAAATGCTGGCCATCCGCATCAGCCGTAATGACACCAACGATTTGGGTATTGTGAACTAGCAAATCGTTCATACCTGTTTTTAGTGCCCGCCCTTTGCCCATATTGACGGCGTGTTCAAGTATACGGCACCCCATTTCTCTAAGCTGTATGAATATCTGTTCATAACCTAGTCCGCTTCCGTCATTGACAATGATGATTTCATTAAACCCTTGTGCAATAAGTTCTTGTGACAGGTTAATAAGTGAACTCTCTGGCTTGTACGCTGGTATTAATATAGCCAAACAGCTAAGGTCTTTCTCCATTCTTACACCTTACTTCTTTTTTAGTATTTTTGCCCAAAACACAAATAATATAAGTTAGATCCCCAGACGGATGATTGTTTAAACTACGAGACCTATTCATCATTTTCTGCAATATAAACGATGTCACTGGATCTTCTTCCGCCATTTGCCGGTTTGTTGACAATCTCCCCCATAAATACCATGATTGCTGTCTGACCCCCATCTAAATTGTATGCTTCTTTACATCCCAAATCGTAAAAGAGCTGGGATAGTTCTTTAAGCGTCATGCCATGCGAATATCCAGGCTGCCTTCCATCTACCAGTACAAAACAATAATGACCAGGCTTATAATACCCAATTGCACATCGCGGATTTGCTCGGCTGACATCGCTGTTAAATGTCTCCATAGGTAATCCGTCAGTGAGAAGTATCGGACCAAATGACCACCCCTGATATGCGCCATTTTGTATTGCTTCATCAATATCAAACGATTTCGGAGAAAAAGTCTGCATGCTTCCGTCGTTATACATGATCAGCACATCCTTAAATATCGCGTCTCTGAATAATTCTCCGTTTCGTATCACAATACCAACTTCGCGTGCCCGGTAATAATCTCCCGATATTGCCAATACTGCCGCATTTTCAGACGCCATATCCAAGGTTCTGGAGGTGCCTTTTCTATAAGAGCCTCCAGCAAACGCTGTTCTAAAGTTATCAAGATTTCGGATATAAACATCAGCAACAAAATATGCAACACCGTCGGTATGAACACGGTTAATGGATATGAAAATATCCTTACTCTGATAGCTATTTTTTGTGATAACCGTTTCTCCTGCTGCAAATTGCTCAGAAAATCTATCTCCCCACATCCCAGAATCAATAGCCTGTGTAAGCGGTGTTTCTGACAATTCAGGTATTACAGAAGGCACAATACTGACAGATACAGACGGTTTTTCAATTAATGGGGTAGAAGAGGTTAGCGCAGATTGACCGGGCGAGGAAAGAGCTGGATAAGTATTTTCTGTAGATGGTATTCCTTTTGCCAAAATGGCGAAAATGATTATCGCAATTAATATAAAGAAAAAAATGATTACTAAGATATATTTGTTAGTCTTTCTTGGAGTATTGCGCGGGCACACGCCAGCATTCTCGTCATTGAGGTAATCGGTGGTTTGTCTCATATCTTATCTAGTCCTAATATATGACATTAAAAAAAATGTTAACATTGCATGGAATATATGTATAACTATAGCATACCCTGTAATAATATTCAAGCAAAACAGATGCGGTTCACCGCATCTGTCAGTTAGCTAACATTAAATATGCTGTTATTTCAGCTTTGTTCCACATTCGCCGCAGAACCGGACACTTTTATCGTTTTCAGCCCCACAATTCGGACAGATATTGAGCGATAGATTTTCACCGCAGTTTGTGCAGAATTTGCTTTGCCCTGCCGGTTTGCCGCAGTTTGGGCAAAACGTCGCTTTTTGCTCGATCTCACCGTGAAAAATCTGTGTCTGTTCGGCTTTATCCCAGATATCCCGTTTCATCTTATCAGCGCGAGCGGCAGCGATTTCAACATTGACGCGGGGTGCACATTCGCCGCATAGCCCTATTTCATCATTCCAACAGGAATCACAAACCCAAAGGTGGCATTTATGACACCGGTGGAAACGCTGTTTTGCCTCATTCTGGGCGGCCTCAAACGCTCTTTCATGCTCTTTTTGCCATTGGGGAGACATACCTGAAAAACGTTCGGATAAGATGTGTTCTCCTTCATATGCAGCGTGATGCAATCCTCCTAGCATTCCACCCCCTAAAATGCTTGAAGCTGCGCCTATGCCTCGGGAAAGCCCTCTTAATAGGCTCCCTTTTTTATATGTTTCCGATTGTATGAAGGAAGAGCGGAAACCATCATGACAAACATCACAATAAAAAGTAAACTGGAACCCTGCTTCCGTACTGTTATCCTCATAGTTACGGGTAAAAGCCTGCATCATTTCTTTTTTCCTCCTATCGGGTTGTTTTTTATTTTTTTACCACATCCGGTGCATTTGGTATTTTGAAAAAACTGTGGTGCCAAGCAATTCTTATTTTCACATCGGATCATCAGAGAAGTGTGACAAACATCACATTTTTCAACGACAAATGTGGGTGCACCACAAAAAGGACAAGTAACGGTGAGCTCTCTGCCACATGATGGGCAGCGCAGCCATCCGCGTTTGATTTCGCTTGCACAATTTGGGCAAGCATCATAGAACGGACTCAGTTTACCACAGACAGGACAAAACTTACTATCATACCCAATGAAATTTCCGCAGCCTATACACTGCTTATCAAAACCTGCCATAATATACTCCTGTTATTTAATATAGGAATCCATGTTTTTTTTCCATGAATCAGAACTACTGTGTATAACGCGCCCGATGAATAATCTACGCAGATGCTTAAGTTCGGGAACCCTTTTTAGCGCTTGGTTATAATCTGCATAGTTTTCCGACTGCAACGCTTCATCGCTTAAATAGATTGGCTCACGGCGAAAATTAACACTTAGCATGCTATAGTTAAATGCCAGAAGAAACTCATCCCATTGCTGAGCGGATGGCTCCCTTTCTTCCGATATTTTAAATATATATGTTGCGGCCGCTGAGTCACCCAAAGTTTCCATGATCATAATATTTTTTTTAAAAATAGGAGCGAGGATGATAATGCTTTCTTTCGTTAATTCTCCCATCAGCCCGCGCTTAACTCCGATGGCCAGAGTTCCTGAGACGGTTTTTAAATAACCGTATTCTTTTGAGATATCAGATGTTGAAATTATTTTATCTAAAGCGTCTGCAAAAGGTAGGGAAGCGGTACAAATATCAGAAAGTTTTGCGACTATACCTTCCATCATCAAAGCGGCTAACGCATCGCTGACAGGTGCGATAACGCTCAATCTATCTTTTGTTTGTTTTATGAGAGCTGAAAAACGCGTTTTATATGCTTTTAAAAACGCATCTGTATTGCGACACATCTTTTGAAGACAAAACAATCTTCCCAGCCGATCGGTAATTTCAAAACGGTATGGCGTTATTTCTGTTTTACCGAACATGCCATAAGGGATGCGGACAAGATCGTGTGTGTCGGGAAGAATAACAAGCGATGTTTCACAGATCCTAAAAATTGCATGCGTGGTTTCTTTTTGCAGAGAGACATACTGTCCACCAGTTTCAAAATAAACTTTTTCTTGCATTAATGATTCGCAAAATATAATTTCATTATAGGCGTGGACAAAACGCAATGCGAAGTCCTCATAAAGATGGCCAATCATTGATAATATTATCATGCCATCAGGCGTTAACGCGAATATTCTATAATCTTTGGCAGAAACACTAAGAAATGCGTTTAATTTGATGACAATAGAGAGTAATGGCGCATCCAATGTTAAACAATCCGAATACAGAACGGTACTAACGTTATCGTATTTTATACCGTTTTTTTCATATGTCAGCGTACAACTTATCAGAGGTTTGTTAACCGTTTTTGTCAAAGCGTTTTCCCTCATATCAAAGATATATATATTATATCAGTATCATTTTTTTTAATCAATGTCATAAGGCAACTTTATATAACAAAAAAAATCTTCCTTAATAAAAGCTTTCAATATGGTTGTATCTGTTTGTTTTCTCTCATACTTTTACATATGGTTTGATTTGATTTTAGCGCGTAGAGCGTATAGTCACCACTACTGATTTTAAGCATTCCGACGCAGATATATGCTGTGGGAATCTTTTTGGTTACATAACTAATTGTTGGGAGACAGTAAAATTATTCTAGGGTTTGGCATAGAATCAACCATCAAAATGCATAATATATATATATATTACCAAGCACAACATTAAAATACAAAATTTCCTTTGTATTTTATTTATCTAAAAACAAATATTGACGTCATAAGGTAAATGGACTAATATAAATGTATAAATTATAATTTATAATTGGGGTATAAAATGCAGCATTACGGGCTTAAACAACGGGCGCATAAAATAATAAAAGAAAAGGTACTGAATCTAGAATTTAAACCAGGAAGCAGGATTCGTGAAGATCTGTTAGCAGAAGAGATATCAATGAGCCGCACACCTGTGCGTGAAGCCATCAATCAACTGGCAGCGGAAGGGTTCATAAAGATTATTCCGAGAAAGGGTTTGTTCTGCATTGATTTAACCCATGATGAGATAAGGGGATTGCTAGATGTAAGAGAAAGCCTAGAAAAACTTGCGCTTGAAAAATGTATTGAAAAAATTAACGATAATCAACTAAAAAACTTAGAACATCTTATTAAACAATATGACCATGCTTTAGAGGAAAAACAATATAAAAAGTGTGATGATCTTGATAGTGAGTTTCACATCGCCATTGCAAAAGTATCGAAGAATAAAAAGCTGCTAGAATTCATTTTAGAGATAGAAGAGTTTATGCATATCGTAAGGAATCTCGAAAATAATAAGGACGGATTAGAAAGAAGATATATTGCTATTGAACAACATAAAACAATCTGTCAGTGTATCAGAAAAAAAGACATTTCAAGAGCAATCGTTGAGCTTGAGAATAATATCAGAAGCATGAAAGAGCACCTATGATAACTATATAACCATTAAAGATTTTTATTACCATAATTATAAATTATAATAGAAGGTAAGGGGTTGAAAACGTAATGGACACCGAAAGATTAAAACAAGTCGCACAACAGGTTCGGATCGAAATCATAAAAAGTATTTATAAAGCCAGATCTGGTAGCTCCATCGAGGACAAAACAGATCGTGAGAACGTCCTTAAACAGGATTTTGTGAGCGAAAGGCCGAACGAACGCTGAGCGACCGATATCACATATATCAAGACCAGTAACGACGGATGGACATATTTGGCTTCAGTTGTTGATCTCTGCACAAAGAGAATTGTAGGTTTCAAGTATGCGAGAAAGATGACTACTGACGTAGCAATAGCAGCTGTTGTCAATGCTCTTCATAGCCAGGGTTATCCCAAAGGGGTTATTCTCCATAGCGATCAGGGTTGTCAGTATACCAGCGAAGTCTTTGCTGAGATGATAAATAAATACGGTTTAATACATTCATTCAGTAAGAGGGGCTGTCCCTATGATAACGCTGTTATGGAATCCTTCTGAAAACGGACAAAAATGTAGTAAATGAAGTGGAGGTTAAAAGTACGAGCTTTTGTGTCTAGTAAATTGACATAGCTCCACTTCGCGGAAAACGGTGTGACAACAATAAAATAAAAAATGGAGGTAAAATAATTTATGAAAGAATCCATGCTAAACTATTTTAAACCAGGACTGATTCATTTTATGGCCTTTCCCTCTACGATGAAGGGTGAAGGCCCCATTGTTGAAACAGTCAGAAGAATCGCTTGTGATGACTACTTTACTGCAATTGAAGTGAGCTGGATAAAAGATCCACAAGTGAGAAAGGAAGTAAAGAGTATAATTGAAACAAGCCATATGACTGTTGCTTATGGCGGATCTCCAAGACTGCTTACGACAGGCATGAATATCAATGACCTTAATGAGAAAGCAAGAAAAAATGCGGTCAGCTCACTCAAGGAAGGGATTGATGAAGCGTATGAATTGGGCGCCGTCGGCTTTTCGTTTTTAAGTGGCAAATATGAACAAGCGACAAAGGAACAGTCGTACCAGGCATTGCTTTTATCTACTAAAGAACTCTGCGCCTACGCAAAATCAAAAGGTAATCTTAAGATTGTGCTTGAGGTTTTTGATTATGATATTGACAAAAAGAGCCTTATCGGCCCGGTCACGCTGGCTAAGAGGTATGCACAGGATATAACAAAGGAGTATGACAATTTTGGGCTGATGGTAGATTTAAGCCATATACCGATGCTACATGAGAGCTGTGAAGAATCTATTCTGCCCATTAAGGATTATATTGTGCATGCACACATGGGCAACACCGTAATCAAAGATCAAAGCTGCATCGCTTACGGAGACACCCATCCGAGGTTTGGTTTCCCAGATAGTGAGAATGATGTCAACGAATTGATAGAATACTTAAG
>JBMNOU010000065.1:0-9409 GCA_050943215.1 Christensenellales bacterium
ACAGATTTTTATGATGCACGGCATACAAATATTAAAGGAGCAATTAAATATACTAATTATTTTGGTAAATATTTATTAGACAATTACCACTTAGAAGATCATCGTGGGGATGATAGATACTCATCATGGGATGAGTCTTATAAAAAATATATTGAGATAGTAAACTCATATTTTAAGGATCCATTACTTCAATAGATATGAAGGTATAAGAAATCTAACAAAATCCAAGTTTTTAAAATCTTTAAATATATTTCTCATGAAATACAACCGTAGCAACGTAATTGTATGCGGGCAGTATATGCTGTATGGATAGATAATACCTTTGAAAACAGCATTAAAAGCCATCCAACGTGCTTACCGTAATCTCATTGTCCGTGACATCGTTGCTATCGGTGAAATATGCGCCGCTTCCCAGTGCGCTGATGATTATTGCGACCAGCAGCGCAGACAATACGATGGTAAAGGTTAATATTTCTACTATTCTTTTTTTCTCATTTAAAATTTCTCCTTTTTTTATTATGGAATCTAAGCCAGGAACGCATGGTTGGGAATTGTAAATGATTATTACAAAAGATATAATTTTCGTTTTAACAGATTTTATTTTTATCACTTATAAGCACAAACGATTGATCGATATAGGTTACCCGACACAAGCAAAAAAAGGGTCAGAAGAAAAGACGCATTATGGATGAAGGATTAAAGGGACCGAAAATATTTAACATTGTTGTAATCCTATAAGATTTATGGTTAAATATAATTAAAAAACGACGGGTTATCTATGAAAAATTTTTTTTTGCTGATTATTATTGCCGCAGCAATTGTGAGTGTTATATTTATATTTCCAATAGAAAAAGGGATTTCTATTTCTGAAAAGCCATCCGGTGCAAATGATGCGCGTAGTGTTGTGATCAATGAGGTCATGTCGTGCAACAAAGGCATATATCTTGATGATGCCGGCAACAATAGCGATTGGATAGAACTTTACAACCCTACCGGTAGCGATATTGACATGTCTGGCCTGATGCTTTCCGACGATCCAAACACCCCAGGAAAATGGTCTTTTCCTGATATTCAGCTAAAGGCACACGGGTATATGGTGGTTTTTTTGGCGGGGGATTCCAACAAGGATTTGCAAAACGGGATTATTCACTGCTCATTTAAGCTAAGCTCTAAGGGCGAAACATTGATACTGTCAAATCAGTCAGGTAAAATAACCGATAAGGTGGATATACCAAGCCTGCCTGAAAATGTTTCTTACGGTCTGTTAAACGGTGTCTGGCAGCAGATGAGTTACATAACGCCCGGGTTTGAAAACAGTGAGGCCGGATATGCAGCTTTCAGGGAGAGCATGAAGGTCGAAAACCCTCCAGTGCTGATCACCGAAGTGATGACTATTAATAATATGACAATTGCGGATGGGCAGGGTGCGCATAGCGACTGGGTCGAGATAGCCAATATTAGCGATCGGGATATAAGCCTTTACGGGTGCGGACTTTCCGATGATCTAAGCGATCCTCTAAAATGGAAGTTTCCGGATACCGTGCTCAAACCTGGAGAAATAGCGTTGGTATTTTGTTCGGGCAAAGCATCACTCTTTGCCGGCGAAGGGCCTCTTAATGCTGATTTTAGGCTGCCGTCTTACGGCACATCAGTAATATTATCAGACGCACGCGGGCGACTGATAGACAGCACCGAGGTGGGTAAAATGTCTTCTGACTGGTCTTATGCCAGGGTCTATCAGGCAGGCATACCAGGAGATGTCTGGCAGCAGACGAGCCGTCCCACACCCGGATATCCGAACACGGAGGCGGGGTTTGCCGAATTTGAGAAGGATCACGGAATCATTCTGGGGGATATCGTGATTTCCGAGGTACTGACTTCTAATAATCAGATCGATTTTGAAGCTGATCTAATCAGCAGCGATTTTATAGAAATTGAAAACCGGGGAGATAGCGCTGTTTGTCTAAACGGCTACGGTTTAACTGACAAAGCGTCTAACCCTGCAAAATTCCGGTTTCCGGATGTGACTTTGCAGCCAGGAGGCAAGATCATCGTGCTTGCGTCTGGCCTTGATGATGCGCAAGCCAAGAATATACAGAACCTTAATGCATCGTTTGCGCTAAGCAGGCTTGGAACGACGCTGGCTCTTTTTAATGCGCAGGACGAGCTGATCGACAGATATTTTATCGGTACGCTGCCGCAGAACGTCTCGATCGGCAGAGAGGAAGGCAAGAGCGAAAAATCTTACTTTTTAACCCCGACACCCGGGCAGCCTAATAGCGAGGGAAAGGCGGGGATTGCCGCAGATGTACAGTTTAGCCAGCAGGCCGGCAAATATAGCGGAGAGATTCGGCTGTCGCTTTTTTCATCCGACGGATGTGAGATCTATTACACAACGGACGGCAGCACGCCCACGCAAAGCTCGAACCAATATATGGGCGAGATAACCGTCAGTAATACGACGGTTGTTCGTGCCCGCGCTTATAAGGATGACTACATTCCAAGCACAACAGCAACGGCTACGTATTTGATAGACGCAGGCCATACACTACCGCTTGTTTCAATCGTAACCGACCCCGCCAATTTGTTTAACCCAAAAACCGGTATATACGTACTTGGGCCTGATGCACAATTGATACCCGGCCATACAGAACATTACGAAATCGCTAATTATCTGCTGGAAGGACGGGAGTCTGAGCGGCCGGCGTCTTTTGAGGTGTTTGACGAAAGTGGCTCAAAGGTATTCGCGCAGGATATCGCGATAAGGATACAGGGTGGATTCAGCCGGGACAATCAACAAAAGTCGTTCGCGATTATTGCGAGGAGCCAGTATGGTCCAAGTAAGATGGCGTATCCGTTTTTTAAGGATTTGCCATATTCTGAATACAAATCTTTGGTGCTGAGAAACGGTGGACAGGATCAGCTATATAGCAAGATCAAGGAAGCCGTTGTGCTGAGCCTTGTCAAGGGGCAGATCAATTGCCTGACCCAAGACTATGATCCGTATGTCGTCTATTTAAACGGGGAATATTGGGGCGTATATTTCCTGCAGGAAAAGCGCAGTGAGAATTTCGTTGCTCAGCACGAGGGAGCTAAAGATGCAAACAGCATTAACGTTCTTTATGGGTCTGGGCTAAACTATATTATCAACGGTACAAATTCAGAGTATAAAGAGCTTTATAATTATGTGATATCGCATGATATGTCGCTGAAGGAAAGCTTTGATTATGTCGCGAAACGCTTTGACACGGATAGCTTTATGGATCTTATGATCAATCAGATTTATCTGGCCAATTCAGACTATAACAACCTGCAGTTTTACCAGGTGCCGGGCGGGAAGTGGAAGCAGATTTTCTATGACTTTTGCTGGTCTTTTAGGGAGAGCAGTCATCAGACGCTTTTGGCTCGTATGAACCCGGATAACGGAGGCTCAACGATGTTTAACGCGCTGCTTAAATATAAACCATGGAAGCAGGCTTTTCTTGAGCGGTTTGCGTGGGCGATGGAGACTACCTACCCCACCGACCGGGTTTTAAGTACTATCGATGGCGTTGCCGGCGCGGTGGCATCCGAAATGCCTGCCGAGCGCGCTAAATTTACCGATATCAAGAAACCAGATTGGGATGCGGAAGTGGAAAAGATGCGAGCGTTTGCTAAGGAACGCCCGGCAAGCATGCTGGCACAGATAAAAAGCGTTTTTAATATGTCGGGTTCGCAGCTTAAAAGCCTGTTTAGCTTATCGGACGAACAGCTAAAAAGCGCGTTTTATCTCTCGGATTCGCAAATGCAAAGCCTTTTTGGATAAACATGCTACCGCTTTGCCCATCGGTTTAAGGTATTGTATCAAGCCTCGTTTAATAAGCTCTTTGCTGATCTAAACGGGCTTTTTTTTATTGCCTAAATCAAAAAATGCAGCAGCGATATATATTTTTTATTCAATGAAAAAATGTTTTAACGCAATGGGCATATGAGTGCCGATAAAATATATACTTATACTGATGGCGATTTTGGGGCAGCCTTAAACTGTTTGAAACGCATTCTATTAATTCAAATGAAATATTAAATATGCAGATGATTTAACACTCTAAAGAAAAACCGTCCGCAAATGAAAGCCATTTGGCAGTAGCGGCCGCGTAGATCAATATTTCTCGTTTGAGAAAAGAAAGCGAGGTTAGTTTTGTGGATGTTTTTTTAGGCGTTATTATTTTGGCTTTATTGATTGAGAAACTGGCGGAAACAGTAAAAGCGATCATATCACCGTCGACACTCCCGGGATGGGCGTGGTTTTTGATTACGGCCGCTATGGGAATGCTGCTATGTGTCATTTTCAGAATCGATATGTTCGGTGCGCTTGGATTTACCGGCGGAACGGCTGCCGCAACAATTACCGGGCAGCTCTTTACGGGTATCGCAGCAGGGAGCGGCAGTAATTTTGTCCATGATTTAATTGATAGGCTCAAAGCGAAAAAGATTGGCAGCTAAGAATTAAAGGCTTGTTAAAGCTGATGAGCCGCCCCGGGCCTCCCCGGGGTTTTTTATACGCATTGCAAAGGAAATGATATTGATAACTTATATACTTATGCGGTCAAAACAAAAGATATGCCAAACAGAGGAATTTATAAGTCTTTTGCAGATAGGATGCTGCAAGCAAATTGCGGTGTTATAAAACGCGATATTTTAGTATAATGGCCTTAGGGGCATATGTTTTTAGCCAGGTATTAAAGGTGGAATTATGCTGTATAAAATAGTGTTTGCTGTTGTCAAACTTTTTTTTGCAAAGCTCAAAGTTACGGCAGAACATAGTATCAAAGAGCCTGCGGTATTCGTGTGCAATCATCTTGGCGCCTTTGGCCCAATCGCGATGATGCTGTATTTTCCGGCGCTCGTACGCCCATGGGTAAATCACCGGTCAACCAAAAAGGGGCTTGCCGCAAAAGAGATTGCAAAAAACCTTTTTAGAAAGGATTCGAAAGTACCTAAGTGGGTCAGAAAATCGGCCGGCAAGGTTCTGGAGAAACCAGCGCTATGGGTTATGAAAGCACTAAAGGCCATCCCTGTTTATAGCGATGCAATCAATGTGTGCGATACGCTCGGCGAAAGTGTGCGGGCGCTGAAATCCGGCTTGAGCATCGCGGTGTTTGCTGATAAGGGTAGCGATCATATCGACGAGAGCGTCTGCGAAGGTATTCAAAAAGGCTGTATATACGTCGCGCATCTGTACGGGCGAAAATCCGGCAGCCCGCTTCTTTTCTATCCGGTCCATATCAGCCGCAAAAGGCGAGAGATACAGGTGGGGGCACCCGTTGTTTACCAAAAGTCGGGCGAGGCGAAAAAAGAAATTCGCCGGGTGGGTGATCTGCTGACAAAGGCGATGCAGGAGCTTGCGGTGAAAGAAGACAAACGCCCCGCTTAAAGAGGCAACCCAAAAAAGTTAACAATCAATGTTTACATACAATATTTGCTACGCGCTTATTTATGTAATTGAACGTATCACTTCCGGTTGATGTAACCGTTCATGAGAAATATACATATAATATCATGAAAAATATTGACAGGAGGTGAATTATGTGCTTTCCAGTAAAGAATTCGTAACCATGTCTGTAGACCTCAATCTATTTTTTTTGAGAATTATGAAAGAACACTCAATGTTTTTAGAGCTGGGGTTTACTCCAAGGGATAGAAGCATTGGCGCTAAGGCCGCTTCGCTAAGGATGGGGTTTGAGCGGTTGCTGTCAGAAGCAGCAACGTTGGCAAACGGAGCTGTAAGCCGAGAAACGCTCGAATCCCGCCAGGTTACAACCCAATATACTCTGGAAGCCGAAAGGCTGACAGCTTTTTATACAGGTGTGTCAATTGATTCTGCGGTTACACAATATGAGTTAATGCTAGAGCCAGTAGACTGCTGGGAACCCGCGGTAATGTTGGTTGATGCCGTTGAGAGCCTTAATCATAATGCATATAAACTAACCGCAGCGTTGGCAGAATTCAAGGAGATGCTTTTAAGAAATATATATGCCTGCAAAATGTTTACGCTCAATTACCCGCTATTAATAGACCATATCTTACGGGAAGCCCGTTTCTACATGAATATGCTGGCCATGTTATCAAACGGCAAAAGCATCACGCGTCCCGAAGATCTTTCCAATCAAGAGGCTTTTTGGAACCGCATCATGGCGGAGCATTCCAAATTTATCGCGGGACTTTTAGACCCGACAGAGGAAACATTGATTGATACGGCAAGAATGTTTGGCAAGGAATTTGATTTGCTGACCGCCGAGGCCACTGAGGCGACTAGGTATACCATGGATATCGCGAAAGTGACCGCGGATAGCCTGCAAGAAACGTTAAAGCTTCGGGATTTTAAAGCCGCAGGTACAAAAGGGATTTTGGAATGCAAGATTAAGTCTATTATCCTTCCGCTGCTGGGAGACCATGTCCTTCGCGAAGCGAACCACTATCTATGCGTTCTTGGGATGTGCGAGGGAAACTAGGGTTAAAAGAATTTATAAGGGCTGCCGGAAACGGGAGCCCTTTTTTGTACACTAAAGTGTGGTTTTGGTAGCAGAGCGGACTAAATCAAATACCCCCCCGGCTATGCCGGGGGAGGGGAGAAAGCTTTAGCTTTAAGAAAAGAACCTCCGATGTTAAGATGATGAAGGTTTGCCGGCCACATCATCAACAAAGGAAGTAGTCCATATGGATAAAAACAGTCTAGCGCATACGGCGTGGGAATATAAGCATCACATAGTATTTGCCCGAAATACAAAAGGAGCGATATATGGAAAGATCAAGAAAGATATTGGAAAAATATTGTGAGGGCTATGTGACAGAAAGGGAATAGAGATCATCGAAGCAGAACTATGCCCGGATCACATACACATGCTAATCAGAATACCGCTGAAGTATAGTATATCGGAAATAATGGGGTATCTAAAAGGAAAAAGCTCGCTAATAATATTGGCCGGCATGCGAACTTTAATACAAGTATGGTAGTCGGCATTTCTTTGTAGAGGGAATTATGTAGATAAGGCAGGGAAAAATGCGAAAAGGATACAAGAGTATATCTGAAGGCAACTACAAGAAGATACTATCGAAGATAAGTCTAAAGGAGTACATAGACCCTTTTTACGGGAAGCCAAAGAACAAAGGCAAGAAATAAGACCCTTTAGGGTCTGCCGGAGAAAATTATGTGGTTGGCAAATTATTCAATACGCTTGCAAGCGCAGCCAGTAGTATGCCCTTATAGGGCTGGTGCATATCACCGCTACGCCGGTGGTATTGATTTTTGTGGCGAAAAGAGTAACCTTATGTGGCTGCCGTTAGCTCTTGCGGGGAAATTACATGTCGACAATGTTAAAAATGTATACAAAAACAATGAATTGTATATTGACACTGAAAACACATATACGGTATAATAGAAAGACAATGGTATAACTTTGTTTTTCCGAGCTTGACTGCCTAAAGCGCTTGCCATGGCATATAGCCGATAGGGTATAGACAGAAATATCTATGCCTCCCGTTTGGAAAGGATAAACAGCATGAATAAAGCGTTTAATATGCTTGTTTAGTGTACGTTCCAAACCGGACGTACACTTTTGTTTTTTAAAATATATAAAGGAGAATATCAAAATGAAAATGATCATTGGAGGAAAAAAGGTTGATTCGGCAGATAAAAAGACACAGGAAGTGCTGAATCCGGCAACCCATACGGTAATCGATACGGTTCCGATGGCGACGAAAGAAGACGTGGATCAAGCTGTAGAAAACGCCCAGAATGGTTTTAAGCTGTGGTCCGCGACTCCTCTGCATCAGAGAATTGAAACGATCTACGCCTACATCCAAATACTAAAGGATAATAGGAAGGAGCTAATCACGCTGGGCATGCAGGAAATCGGAAAAACAAGAGCGATGGCTGATTCGGAATTTGATATTACGATACAGCTTATAAAAAACTTCTGCGAATCGGCGCGCTCTCTGGGCGGAGAAACATTGGCGATTAACAATCAATTTTATGCGGAAAACGACCTAGCCATTACCGTGCGCGAACCCTGGGGCGTCGTGCTGTGTATACTGCCGTTTAACTGGCCTATCGAGCTTTTTTCACAGAAAGTCATACCAGCATTGCTGATGGGCAATGCCGTCATCATAAAGCCATCGTCGGAAACGCCTCTTAGCAACATCTATATGACGGAACTTCTTTTGAAATGCGGCGTAGCGCCTGATGCACTGCAGATTGTCACGGGCAGTGGTTCTAAGGTCGGCAAATGGATTATCTCTAATGGCAAAATCAATATGATCAGTCTTACGGGCAGCACCGAGGTCGGCATACAGACCGCTAAAGACGGTGCGGATCATCTGCACCGGGTCTCTCTCGAATTGGGCGGCAACGACGCTCTAATCGTTCTCGACGATGCAGATATTGATTATGCCGTAAGCGAATCATTATCGGGGCGCCTTCCTAACGCCGGGCAGATATGCTGCGGCAGTAAACGGTTTTTTGTGCAGAATTCTATCAAAGAGGAGTTCACAACAAAACTGCTAGAAGAGCTTAAAAAGGTGAAAGTTGGGGATCCTTTGGATGAAGACACTACATACGGACCGATCATATCTGAAAGGGCGGCTATTGATGTTGAACAGCAGATACAGAAAACGATAGCGCAAGGGGCACGCCTGATGTTCGGAGGGAAACGGTTTGATAAAACGTTTATCGAGCCGACACTGCTTGTAGATGTTACACCCGATATGGATATTGCAAAGGATATGGAAATATTCGGACCGGTATGGCCGGTGATTGGGTTTGATACAATTGAGGAAGCAATCGAAATGGCGAACAGCACAAAGTATGGCCTTTCGGGCGGCGTGATCACGAAAGACGTGAAAAAGGCGATGACTGTGGCCAGGGCCATGCAGTCTGGCTGCTGCGTCATCAACGGCACCGGAATGTACCGCGCTGCTGACCAGCCTTTTGGAGGATATAAGATGAGCGGACTTGGACGCGAGGGTGGCAAGTTTACGCTTGAAGAAATGAGCCAGCTTAAAACGATTGTGTTTAAAAAGTTATATTGATTTACCATTAGCCTCATAGATAAAAAGCTGCGCACAGTTCAAGCGGTTTATGCGCAGCTTTTAAAATTTAGGCAGAATGTAGTATTTGCGCAGATGGATCGACGCTAAAAAACCAAAGGTTTTTCAGGTTAAACAAAATGCACCATTTTTACCGAATAAATGGTGCATTGTTAGAGGAAATAAATATGAAACCAAGGAGATTGCGGTAGGAAACGCTAACGAATTTTAACCAGCAAATCGTCTTGTTTTCTGCCTAAGCCGTAAACAAGGGAGTGCAGCATGTTGTCTTTATCGCCGTAGAACTCCATCATGTGATCCTGCATCAGCCGGGTGGCCTCTTTAT
>JBMNOU010000064.1:0-9409 GCA_050943215.1 Christensenellales bacterium
CATTATCCAAAATACAATCCTGACAATGCCAAAACGGACACAAAACAGCTTGTTGATGTTGAAAAAATAAACAATGGCGACCTGATTTTTCAAACCTCACTTTCCGGACAAAGCAAAGCGATACAGCTTGCAACAAAGTCAAAATATTCTCATTGTGGAATTATTTACAGTTACAACGGAAAATTCTACGTTTTTGAAGCCGTTCAACCTGTAAAGTCAACCCCGCTTGACCAATGGATTGCACGTGGTAAAGACGCTCATTATGTGATCAAACGTCTTAAAAATGCCGATCAAATATTGACTGCCGAAACGCTTCGGAGACTGAAACAGGAAGGAGAAAAATTTAAAGGCAAAGACTATGATCTCGCTTTTGAATGGTCGGACGACAAAATTTATTGCTCGGAACTCAGTTGGAAAATTTATCAACGCGCCACGGGGATCGAAATAGGAAAATTTCAGAAACTTGGTGACTTTGACTTGACACACGATATGGTCAGACAAAAAATAGAAGAGCGTTATGGTGACAATATCCCAACAGATGAAATTGTGATTTCACCGGCAGCCATTTTTGAAAGCAACCTTTTAATCAAAGTAAAAGAAAACTAATAAAAGCGGCGAAAGTTAGCCGCTAGCGAGCACAGTCACCTTATACACTCGACCGTTAGGTACGATTAGAATCACACCAACATGAAAAAACACCTTCTCTTAATTTCTGTACTAATACTTGCATCATGTTCTCTCTCTAACCGTACTATAGGACACAATGTTCAAGTTAGCGAGAGGTTCATTACCGATACTATTGACGGGGTCTATATTCCGGTCGATCTTGACGACTGTTTCAAGCAAATTGATGGTTTTTGGAATGACTCCACTAAAACAGAAATCAAAAATTGGAGTGAAGATGAATTGATTGCCAATACTCATTTCGGGTTTGGAATGTGGATTAGAAATAATTGGTGCTTATGGGGTGGTTCAAGACTTTCAAAGTATTTTAATGGCCTGGGTATATTTCATCCGGATGATATGTCGAGTATCATATTGACTAGTTATCACAGATATTTAAATGGTGAAGACATCAGACTTCAACAACAGATTGATCATCACAAAGCATACTGGTTGGTAATGCAAGAACCTGAAAGGAAATCTTATCCCAAAGGCGTTTACAGGATCAAGTTTGGTACCAGGATGCTCTATAACTTAAAAGAGAACAATATGCCGGGGTGTGTCCATATCCAAACTAACTCAAAAACAGATGATACCTGGATATATGACTATCACTTTGGATGGAAAAAGCTTACCATAGAAGAATTCGACGAACTAAAAACTGCTGATCCAAATCAAATAGAAGAATTATTGTCCAAACTCTTTAATAAAAATAATTAACTACGCCTAAAGAACTGGAATAGACCCTAGGCGTAGTTTCGACTTCAACTTGTTTGAGCTCTATGACAATTTTCTCAGCGGTAGCTCACTTACTTAACTTATTTTCCCAAAAGTATCCTAGATTATGATATTTTAATACGGAGCCGAAACCTGGAAGTCAGGCCATACGGTATATAGATGGTAAACTTTTCCTTTAGTTACTGTTTTTGTTCCAGGTGTCCCAGGATACAGAAAGTCACCAGTACCATCAGGGAATTCAATCCCCCCATACAATTTAGGAATGCTGGTATCACTTGCTACCCAACGGTAAAAAATAATAGAAGCATTTGCTGCTAACTTGTGCCCGAATAAAGGGTTACCTTCTTCGTTTATATATAAATCTAACTCAATTAAGTCAGAATTAGAAGAAGAGAAAGTATGGCTAGAAAAATTAAATGATGTAATAAAATTATCAATGTCATTTCCATTATATACCCAATCAATAAATGGCGCTATACCAATGTATTTTGGTAAATCAATCGGATCACTGCTGTTGTTTTTAAAATGTAATGCCATTATCCACCCCGCATGTATTAGGTCGATTGGCCCTATATCAGGAGTTGCTGTGTTGGCAATATTTGCTTTTTGGAAATAGAGCATTGGGCGAGGTATACCTCTTTGAGTGGTAGGATTGAGTTGATCTAATGTGACACAGTAACTTTCATATTGTTCTAAATCGTATATTTTCGTGCCGGGTCGAAAACGACCGCCATCGCTATTATTACCATTTGTTTTTTGATAAACAACATATAGGTTGAAAGTTGCATCGGGGGGAATTTGGGTGGGAATAGAAAAAGTAAAATTAGCAGTTTTACCACTGGTACTTATGCTATTTGGGTCAATATTGGCATCTACGTGATAATAATTAGCGTTGTATTCAAAGCAGAGCATCAGTTTATCTGTTGTCTCCCATTTGAGGATTAAGCCATGAGGCGTTCCGGAATCGGGCGTAAGAGATATACGGGTAGCAGCGTCATCCTCAGGAGAAGTCATGGTAACCGAGACTGTAACCATTTTAGGTTCAACCTCTATTTCTATATTTTCCTTCGCGCAGCCTGTTAAAATTAGGGCGAAGAGCGCAGCAATAATTGATAATTTAGTCTTCATAATTGTAGGTTTTAAGAGTTAATTACCAATTTTCGCCCGGCATATCTTTTAAACTACCGGTTGTTAAGAGGTTTTGGGTCAGTGCGATATCGATAATCTCGATATCGGGCGCAACATATCGTTCCGCTGATTGGAATTCTTTTGTGTTCATAATCAATGAGATTTTTCTACCAGTATGCAAATCTAGTAATTATTTCCATACGATAAACCAGATTGATTAAATATTTTCAGCTCTGAGTTCTGAGAGGCTACCGGATAGAGGTGCGATAATGTCACATCTATATATGCCTGATACCAAAAAATCTCTTGCCGGTAGCAATAACTAATTTACTTAGATGTCAAATGATAGCGGTAGTCGCAGAAGTCGGCCACTTCCTTGCTATGGGTGATAAAAATAGCAATCCTATCTTGAAGTCCCGCTTCTAAGTTGTGCAGCAATCTTTTTTCAGTTTCGTTATCGAGTGCTGAAGTGGCTTCATCAAACAGCAGCACTTTTCCTTTTCGCAGCAGCGCACGGGCAATGGCGATGCGTTGTGCCTGTCCCTCCGAGAGTCCGCCTCCATCTTGTCCCAGAACAGTATCTAATCCTTCCGGCAGATTGAAAACAAAATCTGCTGCGGCCATCGTGAGCACCCGGTTCAACATGGCATCATCGGCATTTGGGTCTCCCAATAGCAGGTTTTCGCGTATCGTGCCGCTGAAAAGCGAACCACCCTGAGGCACATATACGAAATTGGATCGTGTCTGTTCCGAAACATCCAGTGATTGTGTCTCATCGGAGATGCGGATAGTACCGCTGTCAGGCTTAACCAGTCCGAGCAAAAGTCGTAAAAAGGTAGTTTTGCCTGCGCCCGTCTTTCCGGTCAGGGCCACCATCGTACCTGGTTTAGCCGTCATAGAAAACTCATTCAAGACCGGTTTAGTATTGCCCTTGTAGCCAAAAGTCAACCTATCTACGAGAAGAGTAACATTTCCCTGCAAGGGAACAGACTCCCCGCTCTCTTCCTTGGCGAAACCGGTGAGGTAAATGAGTCGCTCTATGGATGCTTTTGAGGTGATAAGGGTGGGAAAGAGTCGCATCAAGTCGTACAGAGGGCGCTGAAGTCTTCCTACCAGCTGTAAATAGGCCGTCATTATGCCAAAGGTAACAATACCTTTTGCCAAGCCGTACGCGCCCCATAAGAAGGCGGTAAGGTACCCTCCGCTAAACGCAACACCCATTATCAGATTGGCAACCACTGAAACTCCGGTACGCTTGTCCACGCTGCCGTGCAGACTCGATTGTAAATCCTGCAGTCGTTCCAGCTCGCTCTCTTGCCGTTCGAAGGTACGGATGACCGGTTGATTTTGCAGGTTCTCCTCCACCATGGAGGTTATTTGACTTTCACTTTCCTTTATTTCTCGTGTATATTTGTGCATTAAACGATAATAACTTCTACCGAATATAGCGATTATCGGTAGAGCGACACCCAAGATAATGGCCAGCATGGGGTCTAAGATATATAGCACTACCAGCGCACCTGCAAATTGTGTGGCGGCAACAATACAGAGGGGAATCGAGGTTACCATCACACTCACCACATCGTCACTATCCTTGATAAAACGTGTCAGCATATCCCCGCTATGCAGCAATGAGAGCTCCTGCCATCGGGTGTAAAGTAATTGTGAAAAGAGGTTGTAACGGATAGCATTTCCCAGTTTCACCTCCGTCATTCTCCTCAGCCGAATATCCATAGCGCGAAAGAGTATGGTAAGGGCCATAAACAGAATAAGCAACAGGGCGTAATGCATCAGCTCTCCCTCTCTTGCCTTGGTGGCAATATCGATTAGCTGTTTGGAGCACCAGACAAAAGCGAGCGAAAAGAAGACCCCTAATAATCCCAGCAGGACAATAAGCGCTATTCGGAGCCGGAAACCCCTGGTAATGGAGCGGATAAAAGAGAGCGTTGTCTTCATATATCGTAGGAATTAATGCCTATTACACTACAAAGGTAATAAAAATGTGTGAGTGGACTTTTTTATGATTCGCTAAAAGACTTTATCTTTGTAATTACATTTGTATAAAAACAATATAACGATGTCGACCACGGAACGTACCGCAAACTCCTATTTCCTGCACCTGTTAAGTGCGGCCATTTGGGACCGTACGCTTGAAGCGCATGTTTTCGAGGGGATTGACAAGACGGTTTGGAAGGAGATAGCTAATCTGGCCTATAAGCAGAGCGTGAGAGCACTTATCGCTGATAAGGTGCTATCACTTCCGGCGCAGTGCCTCCCTCCGAGCGACATCACGTTGCGGTTTATTTCTGTGGTCGAGCAGACAAAGCAAGTGAACCGTAAAATGATAGACCTGCTGAAAGAGCTGCAGGTGGAATATATGCGGGAAGGTTTCCCCTTTCTCTTGCTGAAAGGGTTGGCCAACGGTGTTAACTATCCTGAGCCGTTGCTGAGGAATCCTGGCGATATCGATCTGCTGTTATATGTTAAAGGCGATTACGAGCGTGCAAATGAATGGCTCACCCAAAAGGGTGTGGAAATTGAACATGGCGGGGCTGTACACAATATTTACATTCGCAATGGTATTGCTGTGGAAAATCATAGCCACTCAACCTATTTCAGCAACTGGCGGTACAATCGTAGGTTTAAAAGGGTTGAGAAGGATGTTTTGAAAAAAGGGGAATTTGCTACCGTAGAGCTTGATAGCGATTTTTTGGTACCGGTATTGCCCGTGACATTCAATGCTTTCTTTCTGTTCCAGCACCTATTCATTCATTTCGTGAACCTCGGAGTGGGAGTGCGGCAGATCTGCGACTGGGTGTTGTTTATGCATAAACATAGGGCAGAAATAGATAGCGATGAGTTCACCCGTCTCGCCACGGACTTCGCCTTACTCTATCCTATGCAGCTCTTCTCTCGTATTGCCGTGGATCACTTGGGAGCACCTGAGTCGATATTCCCGTTTCCGATGATTTCCAACAATCGCCACGCAGAAATGGTAATGCACGATATCATGGAGAGCGGGAACTTCGGGTTTCATAAGCCGGGTAAAAAACGTCCCAAAGAGAAGTTGGCGGGTATGTGGTTTTCGTATGTCGGCACGATAAAGCGCTCAATAAAATTTGGCTCCATTTCACCGCAACATTGTGCTGTGCTCCCCTTAACAAGGTTAATCTATCGACTTAAAAAAGAGTTTTAAAAATAGATGAATCGTTTATACTATACTATCGCCGGGCACTTGTTGGCCATAGAGACCCCCTCACCTGAGGATACTGCCAAGCTATTGCCAAATTTCACTCCCTTCCAAGTTACGCTCCCGTTCGCTAACGCTACTCCACCCGATAAATCAGCCCCCTTGATGATTTTCAAAGGAAACGAAAAACCGGAGAAACCGGACTGCAAGCCGACCGAAAAGGTGTGCTTCGATGGAGTGATGTTCAACATTTACCACCAAGATGGTAGAATATGGGTTGAAATGGAGGTTGGCGGAGTGGAATATATAATGCTTGCGTCGGCAGATAAAAGGAGCTATAGAAGCAACCTATCTTTAATCGACCCGAAGGAGCAATTTTTCGCAAATGCTTTTCTGCGCATCGCCTTTTTACTGGCTGTGGCACCCTACCGAACCCTGAAGTTTCATGCCTCGGTAATCGAGAAAGGGGGTAAAGCTTTGATTTTCCTGGGTGAGAGCGGTACGGGCAAGAGTACGCACACCAGGCTATGGCTCAAGCATGTGCCGGGATGTTCCCTGGTAAACGACGATGAGCCTATCGTGCGCATCCTGGATAACGATGAGATACTCGTTTTTGGAGCCCCCTGGAGCGGTGGTACACCCTGCTATCGCAATGTCTCTGCAAAACCGGCTGCTCTCGTACTTTTGGAGCAGCATAGCGAAAATATACTCACGGGGCCATTGGGCCTGGAGGCCTACGGCCCATTGTTTCAATCGTCCGCCCTGTTGCAGTCCGATGAGAGCCACAAGCATAAGGTGGTATCCACGGTGATGGATATCGCTGAAAGAGTGCCGGTCTACAGACTTCGCAATAGGCCCGATCGCGAGGCAGTAGCTCTCTCCGAGTCTCTTTTGACAGAAAATCCCAATATTTTATGAGCAAAGTAATACGGACGGCGGTCAGCAACAGAGAGTTGTTTCAAGAGGTGGCAGAGATGGTAGCATCAGGTCACCGGGTAGAAATTGTGGGGAAGGGGAACAGTATGTTTCCCCTGATAAGGGGAGGACTAGATAAAATAGTACTGCGGAAAACCGATGATTTCTCATTAGAAAAAGGAAATCTGCTGCTTGTAAAGCTATCAAACGCGAACTATGTGTTACATAGAGTTAAAAAGTATAATATCAGTACCGTGACGCTACAGGGTGATGGCAACCTTCGTGTCGTGGAGACCTGCAATGTGGAGGATATCATCGCAGAGGCGGTCGAGGTGATCAGGGGTAAGAAGAGGATCGTCAAAGGGAGTTTCGCATGGAAGCTGTTTTGTCTGCTAAGCGTGCAACCTTACATGATACGCCGAGTGGTGCTGGCGGTGTGGAGAAGGGTTTTTCGGTAAATAACCGAGCAGTGCGAAATCAAGTCATTAAGAATAATGAATCAACGAAATAACAAGGCTACATAATAACAAATAAACGAGAAAACAATATGATACTGAAATTAAAAGAGGGGTGTGTGGTAAGAAAGGTAGGAAACGACAGCGTAATTATCCCACGTAGTGGCGAGAATCTCAACATGATGAAAATGATCAAACTAAACAGTACTGCTACTTTCCTCCTGGAGCAGATTCAAAAGGGAGAATATGGCAGGAATGATCTGGTGCAGTTGCTCATGAACAAGTATGGCATCGATCGTGCTATCGCTGAAAAAGACACCGACCTATTCATAATCAAGCTGCGCGAAGAATCGTTGTTGTAGGTACGCGGTGCATGTTGCGTGTTGCAGGTTGCGGGGTAGCCGGAACTCAGAACTATAAAACAACTCCCCGACTTGTCAGCCGGGGAGTTTTGTTACTATGCGTTTTGTCTATTTTTTAAGACTACGGAGTTGTTGGTTGCATACATAATGTTAGGTAAATCAGTGGAAATACCACCGCCAGGCTTAAGCCGTAATAATCAGTCCGGCTGAGCCGCATTATTGTCTCCCGGGACGAAAAGACGAACCGTATACTTATTTGACTGAGCGCTTGTGTTGTTTGAGGCTGCTTTGGCATTGTTGAATAGGAGGTATTGCCCTTGTGAAGTCCCCGTAGACGACCAGAATAAGCCGGTCGTATTTTGCCCTACGCCGGTTGATTGACCGCTGGCGGGAAAATAACGAATAACATCGTTCCCATTAAGGGTTATATTATTCCAGAATCCTGGTTCGTCGGCAATATCGTCAATAGTTACGGTTGATGCAACATTGCGAGAAATAATCATCAAATGACAGGTGGGAGTATTATAGTTTTTATACTCATATCTCCAGGCAGAGACCATATCAGTGCCTTTGTAGCGAAGAGCGTAGGTAATGTTGCTGTTAGCCATAGCGCGGTAATCGCTACTCATACTGATGCTCTCACCCTGAACTGTGACGGTCTCATAAACACTCTGATTCGTAGTGCTTGTACTATTGAAAACAACCAAATTGTGACTGTATGGTACAATGCTACTCCATTCTTCAATGCTCGGTAAGTGGTAACCGGCAATATTAATATTTTGTTTTGCTTCCGACAATTTGAAATAACCGCTCACATTGCAACTATATAGGTCTCCCACAAAGCCGTTACCGGCAGTATTTACATTAGAACTGGCAACATAGATGAGTGGGTTTTTCAGTCGCCAACCACCGTTCACGGTGCCTGCGTAGCGATTTCCGGCTTCGTAGTCCTTTCCTCCTCCCGAGATGGTACTCCACCTATATGGTCGCTCACCGAGTAGTGTTATTGCCACGCTTCCGCCTGCAACGATATTCATCACATCCGGGTCAAAAGCGATGAAAGCGGTCATGCTGTTCGTATTGGCATCGAAGGTTACGCCGCTCACGTTAAGTGTCATCGATACGAAGTTCCCTTGTGTTGCTTCAACCGTCCAAACCAATTTATCAAGTGTCCCCACCTGTGGCGGTACATTGTTGAGTTGGTACCTGACGATGCTGCTCTTCAAGACCAGGTTAAAGGTCTGATCTATCGGGTTGAGTATCTCGTCAAACAAGAGCAATTTGTTGCGCAGGTGGCCCGTTGTATTGGTTCCGTTCTGTTCCTGATTCCAGAAGCCATTGGGAAGTTGCACATTGCCCTTTTTATCTAGTGTGATGACTCCTCCTGGATAGTAGGCCTTGTATTGGGTGGCACCGGTTACCGGATTTCCCTGAAAACTGTCGCCTCCAATCCAGTTATAGATGTTACTTCCCTTAAATCGTCCGTTTGCATCATATCCGGCAAGAAGGAGTTGGTCGCCACCCTCCCACGCGAGTTTGCGTGTGGCGTCATTGTATGCCACGCGGGTGTCTGGTGGCATAGTAGCACTTATGGTAACCATCTTTCCCTGTTTCCTGTTGAAGAAATTTGTCCCTCTCTCCCTAAGTCCGGGAAGAGGTTCGCGGGTACAGCTCACCAGTAATAGGGCGAGCAGTGTAAAAATAAATAATTTAACTTTCATACCAGTTTTTGTTTAAGCTGTCGGCTGTCATCGTTCTGCAGTCGATTATTTTAAAATTGTAAATCCAATGTAACATGTCCAAAATCCGGACACTCCGTTAATAATTAATTGCCAATGGCGAAAGGCCAAAGGCTAATTGCTAATAGCTAATTTCTTGCTACCACGCGTCTCCTCCGTCTCCAACGTCAGGAAGACTTGCTGTAAGGATGTTTTGGGTCAATTCAATTTCGATGACTT
>JBMNOU010000068.1:0-9132 GCA_050943215.1 Christensenellales bacterium
AAATGAGTCAACCAGGGAGACCATTCTCACGGTTATTAAAGATGATTTAAAATTCCATGAATGGCGTGTTTCAGATGTATTTCTGAAGGTTGTAAAAGAAGTTACTCAAAGAATATGCGCCAACCCGGATATAATGAGTCATATTGTTGATTTGGAGAGTATTCTTGAAAAAGCAGAAGCAGGGTTTGAAAATACCATAGATATTTGGAGGAGTGAATGAAGACAATAAAAAATGCTAAAGGCGCTGGAACAATTAGAAAACGCCCTGACGGACGCTGGGAAGCACGCTTCACTACGGGTCGTGATCCCGGTACCGGGAAACAGATTCAACGCTCTGTCTATGGTAAAACACAGGCAGAAGCCAGAAAGAAGCTGCAGGCGGCTTGTGTAGCCATTGACGAAGGAACATATACCGAACCGTCAAAGCTTACCCTCAATAGTTGGCTCGATATTTGGCTTGAAGAATACACGCCGAATTTAAAACCCCGGACAAAGTGGACGTATGACGGGTATATCTCAAACCATATTAAGCCCGCGCTCGGTGCTGTTCGTCTGCCCGCCCTCAATACCCATGAGATTCAAATGTTTTATAACACCCTGCATAAAGGGAAGGGCGAAAAAGCCGCATTATCGCCCAAAACGATCAAGAACGTTCACGGAGTGTTTCATAAGGCTTTAAAGCAGGCCGTGGAAATAGGGTATTTGAAATTCAATCCAGCGGATTCATGCAAGATTCCCCGGCTTATAAAAGCCGATATAAAACCGCTGGACGAAAAGGAAATCGCTGCGTTTCTTCACGCAATAAAGGGCAAGCCATATGAAGCCCTGTTCATAGTGAATTTGTTTACGGGCATGAGGCAGGGCGAATTGCTGGGCTTGACATGGGATTGTGTAGACTTCCAAAAGGGTACTATCTTCCTATACAGGCAGCTTCAAAGAATCAAAGGCGTTTATGAATTTGCGCCCTTGAAGAACGACAAGACGCGCTGCATAACCCCCGCCCCCTTTGTCCTGTTGGTGCTGAAAGAAGTTAGACGTACACAGGCGGAATGGAAAATGAAAGCTGGGGCCATGTGGGAAGAAGGGGGCTTTGTATTCTCAAACAAAATCGGTGGGCATTTAACGCATGGCACGGTCTATAAGACGTTTAAACGCATTATGAAAAAGCTTGGCCTGCCAGAAACCCGCCTGCATGATTTACGGCATACATACGCAACGGCGGCTTTGCAGGCCGGAGACGATGCGAAAACCGTTCAAGAAACCCTCGGCCACTTTAGTGTATCATTCACGCTTGATACATACGGGCATGTCACGGAGCGCATGAAAGCTGAAAGTGCGAACCGAATGGAAAGGTTCATACAGGGCATTTCAAAGCTATAAAGGGTAAAATAAAGGGTCAAACGCCAAAAAGCAAAAGAAAAAAGCCCATAAATGCCTTTATAATGGGCTCTTTCGTTGGTCGGGGTGACAGGATTTGAACCTGCGACCTTTTAGTCCCGAACCAAACGCGCTACCAAGCTGCGCCACACCCAGATAATTTACCCCGAAAAGCATTTGGCATTTCGAGGGGCAGAATAAATGGAGCCAATGAGCGGAATCGAACCGCTGACCTGCTCATTACGAATGAGCCGCTCTGCCAGCTGAGCTACATTGGCTTGAATGTCGGCAATAAACAACTTTTGTTGCTGACAGAAAGAAATTATATCATAATAATTCGGATGTGCCAACATATTATTTAAGAAAATTTAATGTATCAAAAAAAGTATACGAAATAAATATTTAGGCACTTTTTGACACGGGCGATGCAAGGGTATATAATCAAGGAAGATTTTGCAAATTATGCTCATATTGCGTATTCGGTCGAATATGGACATTTAATATAATTATTAGGAAGCTTATTTATGCATAAACCTGTGCAAAAAGGCCTTTTGTTTTTTTATTTTGAATATTCTTTAGTTTTGCAAACATATTTATATACGTATGCGTTTTTGGAGGTATTATATGAAAAAATCTTCTGCCGTCATGCTGGCTATTTTCGTCGGAATCATTTCATCGGTAATAACGTTTGTATTTGCGTCGATTTTATTCCACATAGGAGCGGAGGGCAGTGAAGGTAGGCTTCCATTGTCGGAATTTTCAAATGTCGAACATATAATAGAAGACTATTATCTGCGTGACTATGATATGGAAGATCTGCAGTACGCGGGGCTTAAGGCGATGATCGCGGCTCTGGATGATCCGTACAGCGTATATTATACGCCCGAAGAGTATGAAACATTTAACCAAGAGGCGTCGGGTGAGTATTACGGCATCGGCATCGTTATTAGCGTTGACGATAGTACAGGGCTGGCGGTTGTCGAGTATTTTTTTGAGGGGTCATCCGCAGAGGAAGCCGGGATTATGGCCGGCGACCTTATTATCAGTATCGACGGTCAGGATGTGAAAAAAAGGACGCTGCAGGAGATTGGCGTGCTGTGCATAGGCGAAGAAGGGACACCGATTAAAATAAGTGTTAAGCGCGGGGACGAGGTTCTTGAGTTTGATATGGTGCGCAGAGCCGTTTCGATGGATATGCTGGGGTATATGATGCTGGATGATGGGATCGGTTATATGCGTATCGCACAATTCGGTGGAAACTGTAAGGAACTGTTCGTTAAAGGTATGGATTATTTTGAGCAGAATAGCGCAAAAGGCATAGTTATAGACCTTAGGGACAACCCGGGAGGGTACCTTAGAACAGTGGTGGATGTTTTGGATAAACTGCTGCCCAAGGGCACGATTGTTTATACCGAAGACAAACATGGAAACAGGGAGACCGCATATAGCGACGCGGATTGCATTAATATTCCGCTCACACTGATCGTCAATAAAAACACGGCATCAGCAGCGGAGATATTCGCTGGAGCAATCCAGGATTACAACTATGGACCTGTTGTCGGCACGAAGACATACGGCAAGGGCGTTGTACAGGTGGTCATCCCCATACCGTCGACCGGAGGCGGAGTTAAGATAACGACGTCGCAATATTTTACGCCTAATGGCAGGAGTATTGAAGGAAACGGCATATACCCGGATCATTATGTTGAATTGCAGCAAGATTTTATCGATAATCCGGGTCATTATTCATTTGAAGAGGATGCACAGGTGCAAAAGGCTATTGAAGTACTTAAAGAAAGCATAAAATAGATTATCATTGATGCTTAAGTTAACTGATGTACTATTTTTGGTTTTTTGTAAATGATTCAAAACATTACAAAAAGCCTATTTGTTTTTTGGCTTTAATTGGGGTATGATGGTTGCTAAGAAAAACTTGTTAAAGGAGTATCGAATGTACGACGTCATCATTGTCGGCGCAGGTTCCGCAGGACTAGCCGCCGGCATCTATGCTGCAAGAGGCGGTATGTCTGCGCTGATATTAGAAAAAGTTTTTGCCGGCGGCCAGATTGCACGGGCCCATATTGTCGAGAACTATCCGGGGTTTCCGGATGGCGTTTCAGGTGTCGACCTTGCTCTTAACTTTAGAGCGCAGGCGGAACGCCACGGAGCAATCATCAAGACGGAAGACGTTACCGGATATGATCTAGAAGGCGAAGAAAAAAAGATTGTGACGGTGGATAATATCTATAAAGCCAAGACCGTCGTGCTAGCTATGGGCGCCAAATACAGAACGCTTGGGCTAAATTCCGAGAAGAAATACGTTGGCTCGGGTGTATCTTATTGCGCGACATGCGACGGAGCTTTTTTTAAAAACAAAGAGGTTGCCGTAATCGGCGGCGGTGATACCGCACTTGAGGACGCGCTTTACTTGGCCGGTTTTGCAAGCCGCATCTACGTTATACATAGAAGGGATGAGCTTCGTGGGCAAAAGGCATTGCAAAAAGCAGCGATGCAGCATGGCTCGATCGAATTTATCTGGGACACCGAAGTGGACAGCGTCCTTGGAGGGGCGCTTGTTGAGGCGGTGCGCATCAAAAACAAAAAGACACAGAAAATGCGGGATCTTAGCGTTTCTGGAGTGTTTATCGCAATCGGTACAATGCCCGAAACGGAAGAAGTCAAAGATCTTATAAAAATGGATAACGGGGGATATATCATTACCGATGCGGGCATGAGAACAAACCTTCCCGGGGTGTTTGCCGCGGGCGATATAGTCTCAAAATCGCTGCGTCAGGTTATCACTGCTGCGGCAGACGGCGCGATTGCTATATATTCGGCACAAAGCTACCTTCACGAAAATGAATAGGACTATACCAGTTTGCATATTGGTATAACATCAAATATAATAATATCGTTTTTGATTTTTTATATGGAGGAAAGATGGGAAGACTTTTTGGAACGGATGGGGTTAGAGGCATTGCCAATGAAAAGTTATCCTGCGATTTGGCGTTTAGCTTGGGGCAGGCAGGCGCTTATGTGCTTACCAGCGAGGTGCACAAAGCAAGGATAATAATCGGGAGAGATACAAGGATCTCGGGCGATATGTTTGAAGCAGCAATGGTCGCGGGGATATGTTCTGTGGGCGCAGAAGCGATCGTTTTGGGTATTATCCCAACTTCGGGTGTTGCGTATCTTACCCGGAATTATGAGGCGGATGCGGGGATTATGATATCCGCATCGCACAATTCCGCAGAATATAACGGTATCAAATTTTTCAGTGCGGATGGAAAAAAGCTTCCTGACGAGATTGAAAACCGCATTGAAGGCATTATACTTGATCATAGCGAAGAGATCGCGCAAAAAACAGGTATCAATGTCGGCCGAAAAGTTAGCGCGGCCAATGCGCTAACCGAATATAAGGAGTTTTTGCTCTCAACTACGGATACAAATCTGCGCGGCCTTAAGATTGTGCTAGACTGCGCACACGGTGCGGCATCTGTTGTTGCGCCAAGGGCGTTTAAAGAACTGGGTGCCGAGGTTGTACCCTACTACAACACGCCTGATGGAACGAACATCAACGATTTTTGCGGCTCCATTTATCCACAAAAGCTAACACAGCTTGTCGCGGAATTGGGCGCCGATATGGGGTTTGCGTTTGACGGCGATGCCGACAGGCTAATCGCTGTGGATGAGCATGGTGTGGTAGTGGACGGAGATCAGATTATGGCGATATGCGCGCTTGATTTAAAAGAGCGCGGAGTGCTTAAAAACAATACGCTCGTCTGCACTGTGATGAGCAACTTAGGGCTTGATATTGCGATGAAGGAGAACGGAATCAAAACTGTTAAAACGAATGTCGGCGACCGATATGTGCTAGAGGAGATGATAGGCAGCGGGTATTCTCTGGGCGGAGAACAATCTGGGCATATCATATTCCTTGATAACGCGGCGACGGGGGATGGTATTCTGACCGGAATCCAACTTGCATCCGTAATAATGCGAAGCGGCAAACCTCTTTCAAAACTTGCCAGCGTTGTGACAATACTGCCGCAGGTTTTGGTAAATGTGAGGGTAAAAGACGAAAATAAATATAGTATTATGGAAGATAAAATAATAAAAGAGCGTATTAAGGCGTTGGAAGCACGGTTTCACGGGAAAGGCAGGGTTCTGATACGCCCTTCCGGTACCGAGCCGCTCGTCCGGGTGATGATAGAAGGCAAAGATAAAAAGGAAATCGAGCGTCAGGCGGTGGATATGGTTCAGCTCATTGAAAGCCGTCTCGCATAATCCTCGCTCCGATTTTGGGATAGTGGATTGTATCGGCAGCCAGGATGCCCGGCACTGCTTACTTACAGATGACACAGCAGCGCCGCGTGCTATGGGTAAAGATCGGCTTTCTTGACACCTGGTCATACAGATTCAAAAAAGCCTCGCGTTCTTAGCTCTTTAACGATTCGATTCGGTAATCCCTTACCCGTATCTACTGCATAGCCTGGCATAAAGCGTCTTTTACGGCTTCCTTGATCCCAGCGCATGTCATTGTCGCGCCGGAGATATTATCCACATCTGCCGACTGTGCTTTAACAATGGCCTTGGGTATCATCTCGACGGGTGCGCCCCAGTACATTTTGTTTTTCTCGTTATGTTCCACTACCGTTACGGTAGCTATCTTGCCTTCGTTAATCACAACCTGTATAACAACTCCGGGGCGGTATCCGGTGCCCGTTCCCGTATACGTTCCGTCTGAATAGACGGGCGCGACTTTTGGTACAGGTGTATTATCTGTAAGGATCCTCGGACCTGCCGGTATGCTGCCCACATTTTCACTTGAAAGCGGTTCTTTCTCGGCATTTCCAAAATTATTGGATAAACACTTTTTTTCACCAAACTGTTGTATTTGTGTACTGCAGGGAACGCGCCCCGCTATCATATCATCCAAAATAAAGCCACCCACGTTTATGATGTGCACAGCTAGTACAGCTAATAAAGCAATGGTGAGTACCCGATGCCAAATCACCCAAGTTTTCTTTATGCCCAGTTTGTTGCGAAGTAGCCAGCTTAGGCCGAGCAATAGACTGAGCAGCCAAGCGGCTGTACCAAGGTTTAGGCTCAGTATCGAATCGCTTGAAAAAATTCCATGTATTAGACTTGTGGCAATGCACAGTAAGCCAATTAGTTTATGCCGTCTTCTTAGCCACCTGTTGACAACGAAAACAATATGTGGTTTTTTATCTACTAAGGCCCGCTTTAAAATAAAGATCACAACAAGCAAGAAAGATAATATAAGCGCGACCCAAGCGAATATGATGTTTATCCAAACTCCCATAACCCCCCCGGCCATCCGGTAATATATAATCTATAAAAGTATAACACTTTTATGTTCTGTAATGTCAATGTAAAATAAAATTGAACAATTTTGAGCGATTTCAGGTTAATGTCAAATTTAATAATATTTTGTATAACTGCTTGCGAATAAGCATACCAATGATGTAATATATATATGTATATATATATCGAATAAGGAGGGTATTTCTATGTCTCCGTATAAAAACTTTCTTAATGCTGTTAAAACGTACTTCGATACAGTACCGTTTTTAAAGTTTCTTTTGTCTGCCGATATTTTTGTATTTGGCATTGGCGGGTTGCTTTATCTTTTGGGTGCCTTTATTCTGGGCGTCTATGAAGTTTTTTCAATTTTAGGCGGTATACTTATGTACGCGGGTCTTTTGCTGACGCTCATAAGGGAGAATATAATGCCGCTCCTTGTTACTAGCTGTGTGATATCGCTTGGCAGCCTTATCGCTTGGATCGTCGCTCTTGTTGGCACAAGAATATACGGCTTTGCTACCGGCGGCATATTCTTGTTTGGACCGCTCTTCTATTTCCTTGCATTTGGAGCCATTGCAATCCTTATTTTGGTCAAAGCAGAGAGGTTTAAGCAGATGAGAGCCGCATCGGCTGCAAGGGCTCAGACAGCCGGCATTCCGTGTCCGAGATGCGGGGCATTTGTTCCAATGTCGGCCGGTTTTTGTCCAACATGCGGTGCAAAAAATCCTGCTCAATATGCGCCTATGACGCCGCCTGGTCCCCCACCAATGTCCAATCCGTACGTGCCTCCGATGCCGCCTAGTGCACCTTCGGTACAGCCGCAGCCAGCACCTGGAGCGCCTTCGGTACAGCCGCAGCCAGCGCCTGGAGCGCCTTCGGTACAGCCGCAGCCAGCACCTGGAGCGCCTTCAGTACAGCCCGCACAGGAAACACCCTCTATGGCTAAGTGTTCAAGTTGCGGTGCAGATCTTCCTGCCGATGCGACATTCTGCGGAAAATGCGGTGCAAAGCAGTAAAACAAACCAATACAGTCCCAAACTTGCTCGCTTTTGGGGCGGATCACGCCTTTAAAAACCTTTGCGTTTTTAGGGGATCCCGTAATAATACGGACTGCCCTTAAAAGGGCGGTCCGTATCACACCACGGTATAGGAAACTATGCTTTATTAACGGCAGTCAAAATGAACGAGAGCGCATGCTGTACTGCGAAATACCTGATGAATTCGCGCTCATCTTTATGTCCTCTTGATAGCAACAGCTTGTGAGTGTCACAAAATGCGTTGTTGTCTATTGATACGTAAACAAGACCGACAGGGTTTTCCTCGCTTCCGCCATCTGGCCCGGCAATACCGGTAATGCCGACCCCGATATCCGCGCCCGAAACGGATCTGATTCCTTTTGCCATTTCGGCGGCTGTTTCAGCCGAAATAGCGCCATATTGTTCAAGCGTTTCTGCTTTTACACCCAACAGCTTTTGTTTCATATCGTTGGAATATGTACATATTCCGCACTCAAAGACGGTCGATGAACCCGGAATATCGGTGATTGCATGGGATAGCCCTCCGCCTGTACAGCTTTCCGCAATACCCACCTTCATATTTTTTTTCTTTAATGCCAGAACCACCGCGTTCTGAAGGTTGCCGATATCAATACCGTATATCACATTTCCTATTCGCCGATGTATTTCATCGATGACTGGGAGTAACAGCGCATCCGCAGCGTCCGCGTCCTTTGCTTTTGCACTGACCCTAACCTGCACTTCTCCCTGTTTGGCGTAAGGCGCAATTGTTGGGTTGGTTGATGTCGTCATCATATCACGCAGAGTTTGTTCTACTTGAGATTCACCCATTCCGAAGATATATATCGTTTTTGACCGTAGGGTTTCGTTTGAGCCTTTTTGCAGATACGGGATGACCTTGTTTAAAAACATCGGGCACATTTCGTGGGGGGGCCCCGGCAGCATGATCACTGTTTTGCCGTTCTTTTCAAGAGCAATCCCGGGGGCGAACCCCGAATCGTTAAAAAATACGTAGGCACCCTTTGGAACCATGGCCTGTAGCTTGTTTGATGATATCACTACTTTTTTCCGGGATTCAAACGCCCTTATTTTATCCATCGAAGGCTTATGCAGTTCCATTCCCACACCAAAATAATCCGCTATTGTTCTTTTTGTTAGATCGTCGTATGTTGGGCCAAGTCCTCCTGTGGTAATAACCATGTCTGATCTTGACAGCGCAAGCTCAAGGCTTTTTTTTAGCCTGTTGGCATTATCTCCTACAACGGACTGATGGTAAATATCAATACCCAGAGCGGCGAGTTGCTGAGCCAAGAAAGCACCGTTCGTATTGACAATATCTCCAAGGAGTATTTCGGAACCGATGCATAAGATTTCTGCGTTCATATTCTCCCCCTAAGGTATATTTTATATT
>JBMNOU010000069.1:0-9096 GCA_050943215.1 Christensenellales bacterium
CTTTTGGCTGGTAATATCCTTTTTGCCGCATCTGGTCGAAAACCTGATATTGATCTTGACTAGCCTGATTAAATTGATTGATAAGTATCTTCCTCAGATTCGGGCATGATGCCTCCTGGATATATGTTGCATAAGAAGACATAATTTGTTTTTCCTGGTTCAGCAGATCATTGAGCAGATCCTGTTCCGACATACCTGGTTGGTTTTGCATGGTCATCCTCCTTATTTATGAGATTCAAGATAGCTTAACAATCCGTTAAAATTATCTCTGTGGTGTTTTGCAAGCTGTTGGGCACAGCTTTTCAGCGCTGGGTCCTGAAAATACCCGGCGTACAGCTCGCTTTTTTTGACAGCAAGAGCCTCGTGTTTCATCTGATCTTCCAAAATGGTCAAATTTTTCGATTCAAGTTCTGGCTGCGTGCTCGAATTATTGAACATATTATTCCTCCTCAAATGTGTTTTTAACATATTCATCATTATTTTGTGCCCCTGTTTTATAAATATTCGCTTTAAGTTTTTCAATAATTCATATATAATCTAAAACATGGGAAAACGGTTGATCAGTGCAGTCGAGCCGCAAAAAAAGAAAAATGACCGTTATAATATTTATATTGACGGAGAATACGCAGCGTCACTCGGCGCAGAAGCATGTGCCGTTTTTGGTATAAAGAAAGGTGAAGCCATTGACGAAAATGTGCTAAGATCCGCCGTTTTTGAGGACAACACAAAATACGCATTTGACTCTGCGGTTTCCCTGTTGGCAGTCAAAATGCGAACAAGGTCAGAGCTTTTCTCAAAGCTGTCGCGCAAGGGCATCGATGGTGATGCGATTTCGGCCGCGATTGAGAAACTGGCCGGATACGGATATGTCAACGACGCGGTATATGCAAAAGAGATCATTAGAACCGCAATTGCATCTGCTAATTACGGCAGAAAAGCCATCGCTTACAAGCTTAAATCGTCGGGTATAGATGACGAGACCATAAAGGAAGCATTGGCTTTATACACAGATGAAACGGAAAAAAAGATTGCGGAAAAAAAGCTAAAGGTGCTATGGGCAAGATATAAAAACGACCGGGCAGCAAAACGCAAGATGTTCTCTCATCTTGCAAGGCACGGGTTTGATTATAGTATTATAAGAACGCTTATATCAGAGGATGAAGAGTATTGAGATACGAGGTTATAAAGCGACTTGCGGATACAACCGATTTTATTTCGGGAGAATCAGTAAGCGCCGCGATAGGGATCACCAGAGCTGCGCTTTGGAAACATGTTAAGGCTATGCAAAATGATGGCGCTCAGATAGAAAGCGCTACAAACAAAGGATACCGACTTATCGCCCCGCCCGATGTGCCGCGCGCAGAATATGTTAAAGCATATCTTACCACAAATGCGGCAGTGTTTTACGAACCAAGCACCCCGTCCACCAATGACACTGCGAAACAGGCCGCTCAGGATAAGCACCTTACAAGAGCCGTTTTTATCGCAGGCGAACAGACAGCGGGAAAGGGGCGCAAAGGGCGAAGATGGGTCTCCCCAATGGGCGACGGACTTTATCTGTCATTCCTTGTTCGCCCCACAATAGAAACCGAACGGGTTTCCGGGCTGACGCTGATGGCGGCGGTCGCGCTGTGCCGGGCAATCGAAAAAACTGCCGGCACTGTTGCCGGAATCAAATGGCCCAATGATATTTTGATCGGTAACAAAAAGGTCGCTGGAATTCTTACCGAGAGTATGCTTGGCATGGATGGCGTTGAATATGTCGTATGCGGCATGGGCATTAATGTAAACCAAAATCAGTTTGAGGACGAACTTAAAGATAAGGCATGTTCGCTTTTGATGAGCGGCAGAAGTGTGAACAAAACACTGCTTGCGGCTGAAATTATTGATACATTTTTCAATGCATACGACCAGTTTATGCGCGAAGGGTTAAAAGCGTTTATGCCGGTTTTCCGGGAAATGAGCGCTATCTGCGGCGAAGTCACGATTGTTTCACCAAGCGGAAGTGATACCGGATTGTTTTTAGGATATGACGATACCGGTGCAATACTGATAGACTGCAGCGGCGAAACGAAGCGTTTTATTGCTGGAGAGGTTTCGCTTAGAGGAGATAATGGGTATGTTTAGCGGATGTATTACCGATATCACCGGCGTTATTGCCGGGCACTACACAGATCCGGACAATATGACGGGCTGTACTGTCGTAATCATAGACGGCGGCGGCGTATGCGGTGTGGATGTACGGGGAAGCGCTCCCGGCACGCGCGAGACCGATCTGCTTCGCCCAACCAATGCCGTGCAGCGGGCTGATGCTATTCTATTATCGGGCGGCAGCGCGTATGGTCTTGCAGCGGCGGATGGAGTGATGCTCTGGCTTGAAGAGCACAATTGCGGGTTCGATACCGGTTTTGGGCTTGTGCCCATCGTTCCAGCTGCTGTGCTGTTCGATCTTGATACCGGTAGCGCAGCCGTGCGGCCTGATGCCAAAGCTGGATATTCTGCATGCAAAAACGCTAGTAGCATTCCTCTTCTTCAAGGCAGCTTCGGTGCCGGTACCGGTGCTACGGTCGGCAAAGCGGCGGGTATCAAAAGCTCGTCAAAAGGGGGTTTTGGTGCGGCTTCAATACTACTGGGCAATGGTATTGTCGTTGCTGCATGCTTCGCTGTCAACGCTCTCGGCGATATTTACGATCACGTTACGGGCGAAAAGATTGCTGGCGTAAGAGAAACGTCTGCTTACGACGCACTAATCAAAGGCGGGTGCCCAAACTTTTCTGGTAAAAACACCACGATCGGGATCATCGGTACAAATGCGGCGCTGACCAAAGAGCAGGCCAATAAGCTAGCCTCTATGGGTCAAGACGGTATCGCTATCTGCGTCCGTCCCGCTCATACAATGTTTGACGGAGATACCGTTTTTGCATTTGGCACAGGACAAGCAACATGTGATTTTAATGCACTGCTCGCGGCCGGCGTGGAGGTGTCCTCAAGAGCAATTATCAACGCAGTTAAAGGATCGAATCTATGATCATCGGCGTAGGGTTTGATATAATAGAAACTGACCGTATCCAAAATGCGGCAAATAATGATCTTTTTTACACTAAAAACTTTACGGAAAAAGAGATTGCTTATTTCGCATCGCGCAAATACAATATGCAAACCATTGCAGGCAATTTTGCCGCAAAAGAGGCGGTGCTTAAATGCCTTGAGTGCGGGCTTTTTGACGTCCCGCTAAGCGATATTGAGGTGCTACGCAAACAGTCGGGCAAGCCGTATATTAATCTCTATGGCAAAGCAATGGATAAAGCACAAGCGCTTGGCGTTTGCCGTGTGCATATTTCGATATCCCATATACGGCAATACGCCGCTGCCAATGCCATTGCGGAAGGAGAATGATATGATACCCGTTGTTTATAAGAAAGCGATGCAGGAGCTTGATGCTCACATGATCGATAATCTGCTAATACCTTCATGTATTCTGATGGAAAACGCAGCTTTTGGCATCACTTCAGCCATTTCCGCTAAGTTTAGCAAAAATACGAAAATTGTCGCCGTCTGTGGCACAGGCAATAACGGCGGCGATGGCTTTGCTGCAGCCAGACAGCTAAGCGCCAAAGGCTATGATGTCTGCGTCTGCCTGGTTGGGAGTAAAAACAGCCTAACAGGAGATGCGGCAGCAAACGCGGCGTTTTTCGGCGAGCGCATAATCGAAATCAATGACGAATATGACGCCCGGTTACATTTTGAAAACCTTTGTGGATGCGTTGTAATCGATGCAATTTTCGGCATCGGGCTATCGCGCCAGGTCACCGGCCTTTATGCATTTGTGATGACATTGCTCAACAGCAGCGGCGCGTATATTATTGCCTGCGATATACCGTCGGGCATTCATTCTGACAGCGGTGCGGTTCTCGGCACAGCCGTGAGAGCCAACGAAACGGTTACGTTTCAGTGCGCAAAACCGGGGCATTTTCTGTATCCGGGGCGGGATTTTACAGGAAACCTTATTGTCAAAGAAATCGGTGTATCCGGTAATTTTGATCTCGGTGACACTTATGCATATTCGGACGGACTTTACCTCCAAAAGCGAGGCGCGGATACTCATAAAGGCAGCTACGGAAAGCTCGCCTGCGTTGTATCAAGCCAGGGTTTTTCGGGCGCGGGCATTTTGTGCGTCTGCGGTGCGCTCAAGGCAGGCGCCGGCCTTGTTACTGCGGGTATACCGAGCTGTATGCAGCCGGTTTTCAGCACACGTGTCACAGAAAGCATGACCTTTGCTCTTGCTGATTTTAGCGGCAGCCTTTCAGAAAACTGTCTAAGCGGTCTTGACATGCTGATTCAGGGCAAAACGGCGCTTGCGGCAGGCCCCGGTATATCAACCGGCGACGGAGTGAAAAAAGCCGTTGCGCATATGGTGCAAAACTATAATATTAAAAAAGTTTTTGACGCGGACGCACTTAATGTCATAGCGCTTAACCCGCGGATCCTAGAAAATAAACAAGGCGATATAATATTGACACCCCATCTTGTGGAATTCTCAAGGCTTTGCAGAAAAGAGCCAGACGTAATACGCGAGGCACCTATTGAGACCGCAAAGGCATTTGCAAATTCATATAATGTGACACTGCTTTTGAAAGGTGCAACTACGATTGTCACTGACGGGGCCAGAACAGCGCTTGTTCTTTGCGGCACACCGGGCATGGCCAAAGGCGGAAGCGGCGATGTGCTAACGGGCGTGATCGGCGGACTGCTATGCGGCGGAAAACCTGGCGGGATGGATTGCTTTACTGCCGCACTTTACGGCGCTTATATTTGCGGTAAAGCAGGTGAAGCAGCTGCAGAGCGTTTTGGCGAATATTCAATGACCACGGCGGATACGCTAGGGTTTATTCCTCAAATCACAAAAGAAATGACATTATGATCGTTGTAAAAAACCCGTAACAGCGCTGCTATTCTCGGCATTATATTAGAAACAAAGGAGCCCCTGCGGACTCCTTCTATAATACACTTAGCTTTCTGCCAACTCCGGCAATGTCGACCCGCCATATGGCATTACGATAACATCTGCGTTGTCTCCAAGTTTTTCAAATGCTTTATCCAAAGCGGCCTGAACGTTATCAAAAGGCTCAAAAAACAGCGACCGGACAAACGTTTTGTCCATATCGGATACGAGATACACATCCGCTTTTTGCTGAACCATGCCAATCGCCGCCGCTTTATGTCCTCCAAGCTCAAACTTCCTTTGTATCTTTTCCACCATATCTGACGGGCTCTTCGCATCCTTCATCCAGCGCTCAAATACTTTCTCTCCTAGCCCTTCTTTGCATGATGCCACAAGTATCACCACGCCGCCGTCCTTAACCGCATGTTTAGAATTATCAAGTGCCTTTTGCGCCTGATAGAGGTTGATATCTTTTGGGAAACCGCCTGCCGAAACGATTACGATATCAGCCTTTTGTTTGATTCTCACTTTATAGAGCCTGTCTAAAAAACTGCACCCTTCCCTATGTGCTTCTATATAATGGCCTGCAACGGCTTTGATGATCTGCTTTTTCTCATCCAAAACTACGTTTACAATAAAGTCTATCTTGAGAAATCGCGCGACTTCATCGATATCCTTTCGGACGTTATTGCCCTCAAATCTGCCGGCTGCGGAAGTGTCCTCTACCATTTTTGAATGATTGGCCTGTATCGCCGCCGCTGTGGAAACCCCGGGCATGATGGCCTTAGCGCCTCCAGAATATCCCGCGAAATAATGGTATTCGATATTGCCTAGGCATATTACTCTATCCGCTTTGGCAACGGTTTCAAATATATCCACCGGTGTACCAAAAGACGTATTTCCCATATGGATAACTCGGCTTTGGTCAGAATCCACACATTTGATTTTTGAATAAATTTCGCCGCCAACGAGATGCTTTTTTTCCTCTTCTGTATGAGGCCGGTGGTTGCCAAGCGCAAATACAATAGTAATGTCTTTATCCAAAACACCAGCAAGATAAAGCTCTTCCAGAACGGCCGGTATAACGAACTTTGACGGCATAGGCCGCGTGATATCGCTGGTGATGATGCAAATGTTTTCGCCCTTGTTGACAATATCCTTAAGGCGTTTGCTGCCTATCGGTGCTTTGATTGCACGGTTCACTTCGTCGACACCCTCAAGCCCAATTTCTACTTTGTTTGGCATCAGCATGCCGCGCATGTTCTGGTCCGGAACCGATATGCAAAGTTTCTCTTTTCCAAATCCAAGCTCAATATTCACATTTGTCCTCCTGCATATAAAAGACAAGCCGGTGTCCGCGACCCCGGCTCATCTCTTTATATTTTTTCTTATATCCTTGCAACTTTGCTTTTACGTGCCGCTTCTGCTACAGCCTTTGCCACAGCCTGGCCGACCCTTGGATCAAACGGTGCCGGAATTACATATTCGCTATTAAGTTCACTGTCACCTACAAGATCTGCTAAAGCATATGCCGCCGCGATCTTCATTTCATCGTTGATATCGCTCGCCCGTACATCGAGTGCCCCGCGGAATATTCCGGGGAATGCCAGTACGTTATTGATCTGGTTGGCAAAATCGCTCCGCCCCGTACCTACAACGCTTGCGCCCGCTTCTTTGGCAAGGTGTGGCATGATCTCGGGCACCGGATTGGACATCGCAAATATTATTGGATCTTTAGCCATGCTATTAACCATTTCCTTAGTAAGGATTCCCGGTACCGATACGCCGATAAACACGTCCGCTCCCGCAATTACATCCTTAAGCGAACCTTTCTTCATTTCCCTATTGGATATTTTCGCCATATCCTGTTTGAACGGATTAAGCCCATCGCGCCCTTCATATATCGCGCCCTTACTATCGCATAGTATCACGTTTTTCAGTCCTAGGCTCATAAGCAGCTTCGTAATCGCAACACCTGCTGCGCCCGCGCCTGATATGACCGCTTCCTGTTTGCTAAGATCTCTGCCCGTCAGCTTCATCGCATTGATCATGGCTGCGGTTACCACTACTGCTGTACCGTGCTGGTCGTCATGGAAGATCGGTATATCGCACCGCTCTTTTAATTTCTTTTCGATCTCAAAGCAGCGCGGCGCCGCGATATCCTCCAGGTTGATCCCACCGAAACTACCCGATATCTGATAAATAGTCTCTACGATATCGTCCACTTTTTTTGATTTGATGCAGAGCGGAAATGCGTCCACATCACCAAACGCCTTAAAAAGCACGCACTTGCCTTCCATTACCGGCATGCCCGCCTCCGGCCCGATATCCCCTAGGCCCAGCACCGCCGTGCCATCTGTTACTACAGCCACGAGGTTCCATCTACGCGTTAGTTCATAGCTTTTAGTGATATCTTTTTGTATCTCGAGACACGGCTGTGCGACACCCGGCGTATATGCCAGCGATAAATCATCTTTCGTCTTGACCGGCGTCTTTGCGATGACCTCAATCTTGCCATGCAATTGATAATGCAATTTCAAACTCTCTTTATTGTAATCCAACGTCTGTTACCTCTCGTTACCAAATTTTTTCGCTGCATGTTTTAAAGCCGCAACTACCGGCAGTTCTTCCCCTGAAAGAAACCGTACCATGGCGCCGCCTCCTGTGCACACATAGCCCATCTTATTTGCGAGGCCGTATTTGTTTGTCGCCGTAACGCTATCACCGCCACCAAGTACGGTAAACGCCTTGGTATCGGCTAGCGCCTGCCATACGGCTTTTGTACCATATTCAGTCAGGGGTTTTTCAAATATGCCCATCGGTCCGTTGACGAATACCGTCTGCGCGTTCATGATTTCCCGTACAAACAGCGCCGCTGTCTTTTCGCCAATGTCTGTAAGCGCCTCGTCAGCCGGCAGACTGGCCACATCAACAGTCACCCGTTGATCATCCGCGTATGAAAGATCAACCGGCAGCACGATCTTATCCCCGAATGCGCGGAGTATTTCTTTTGTTTTTTCGATGAACTCGCCAAGGTTGTTTTTCATGATAAAATCAAGAGACGGTTTGCCAATATCAACACCCTTTGCGATCAGCATCACATTGCCGACAAGCCCGCCTGCCAGCACCTTATCCGCTATCCCTTCGGTTAGCACCTTATCCATCATCAAAAACGCATCCTGTATCTTTGCGCCGCCCAGCACAAACACAAGCGGTTTCTTGGGCTCTTCGAGTATCTCCGCTAGCACACTATATTCCTTTTCAAACAAACGCCCCATCGCGGAGGGCAGTAGCTGTTCGAAAGCGATCAGCGAAGGTTGTGCCCGGTGCGCGGCCGCAAATGCGTCCACTACGAACAGATCACCAAGTGGCGCCAGTCTTTCGACAACAAGCGTCTTGGCCTGTTGCTCTGGGGTTAAATTAAGTTTCGTTTCGAAAAGCGTCATCTCTTCTGCCATAAAGCGCACGTTGTCGAGAAGGATGATCTCACCGTCTTTAAGGCCTTTGATCTGCTCAATTGCGTACGGCCCGCAGACGTCGGGCACAAACGTGATATTTTTCCCCGTCAGTTCGCTGAGCACCTTCGCATGCGGCCTTAAGTTGTAATAGTTTTTATACTCGATATCGCTGCCCTGATGCGCAAGCACCACGAGCCTTGCACCCTTATCGCCAAGCTCCTTGATCGTGGGGGCGCAGCCCTCTATCCGGGTAATATCCTTTAGCATGTCCTTTTGCTTGTCCACAGGCTCGTTGATATCCACCCGAAGCAGCACGGTCTTTCCCTTCACATCAAAATCATCGATAGTATTGATTCTGAATTTCATATCATTTCATTCCCAAATATTTATTAGTTTCGGCCGTTCCGCTCTCGCGCGTTGTCTGCATCTTCATCGCTGCGCGGATTGCATCGATATTCTCGGGGATAACCACCGATTCCTGCGGGATGTTGATCGCAAACATGATGTCGTCACCCGACTTTACGATCGATTCCTCCCACAGCGCAACCTCGTACATGTCGCCGCGGCTGTTGCCAATATCTCTTGCCCACCTAAATAGCGACGCGTTGCCAAGAAATCCGTCCGCGATCTTAACCGGCATGATCCGAGGATGTTCATTCGCCATATCCCATAAGTTTTTCTTCTCAATCTTCTTCT
>JBMNOU010000070.1:0-9027 GCA_050943215.1 Christensenellales bacterium
TCTAAACATAGTCTACATTTTAGTGATTTATGACTCTATACGCAAATTGCCTGTTATTAAATATTTGTATATAATAACGACATAAAGCGACATTAAGGGGATTTTAATGAAAAAAAGGTGGCTTCGTTTCTCATTATCAATCATTCTGGTGCTTGTTTTATTTCCATTAAATTGTTTTGCATTAGAGCGATATGAAATACTTAAAATCGGCGATAAAGACGAATATGTATTTACGTTACAAAACAAATTAAAAGAGCTTGACTATTTTTCCGTAAAGGCAACCGGCTATTTTGGCACAGTAACACAGCAAGCCGTTATCAATTATCAAAGTGATCATTCCTTAACTGTTGATGGCAAAGCCGGACCTGAAACGATGCGCTCTATTATGGGAGCCAGTTATCAAATTCCATCATATAGATTTACAGGTGAAGAGAATAGCGCTGATACATATTATCCGGGGGACAAGGGCGATATGATCGCCAAAATTCAGAAACGTCTGAAAGAACTTGAATATTATGATTATTCAAGCATTACCGGATATTATGGTCCCGTAACGGAGCAGGCAATAAAAAGATTTCAGTGTACAAATGGCTTAAAAACAGACGGTATTGCAGGCCCCAAAACAATGGCATTGCTGTTTTCAGATACCGCAAAATATTTTTGTATATATCCCGGCGACAGAGGCAATGATGTCTTGGCTCTTCAAACACGATTAAAAAAGCTCGGGTATTATACTTATAATACGGTCACCGGGTTTTTCGGAACTGTTACGGAACATGCTCTTAAAGAGTTCCAAGCCCAAAACGGACTAACTATAGATGCAAAAGCAGGAAAAAATACGCGTGCATTTTTGTACGCCAACAATGCACCAGTTTGGGACGGTACAGACAGAATCGCGGACAAGAACGAAGTCAAATTCTCTAAACCTGTTTCACCAATAGATAAAATGCTTGGCTTTGCCAAAGACCAGCTCGGCAAGAAATATATCTATTCCACAGAAGGGCCGACAACCTTTGACTGCTCCGGTCTTGTATACTTTGTTCTTAAATATATGGGGGTATCGACTTCACGCTTCAGCGCAGCCGGTTTTTCCAACGTAGATAGCTGGGAAAAAATAACTGAACAAAGATCTCTTCAGCCAGGAGATATATTGTTCTTTAAATCTGACACCAGTTTAAGAATTAGCCATACCGGAATATATATCGGCAGCAGTGAATTTGTCCATGCAAGTTCGAGCGACGGATGTGTCAAGATAAGCTCTTTTACTAACTACTACAACAGAAATTTTGTTTTAGCCAGAAGATTAGTTTTTTCTTAAAACCTATAAAAAAGATTGCTTTTTAGCAATCTTTTTTATATTTGATCAAATCTAACAATATATATTTTCGTATTGAGACTGTAAATATTATGTGATAGAATAAATAGGCTAGGGGTAATATGTTTATACACATTATGTGGATAGTTTGGTGGATAAACCGGGCTTTTACGGCTGGTTTTTGGTGCATACTTGTAAATCCTTTATTCACAAATATTTTTATACATATTTTACCGCTAAAAATTTTCTGAGGGGTTACACGTGGATACCTTTTTAATACTTTGGGAAAGAGCTTTGGAGATACTCAAACAAGATCTGGTTAGCGTTCGATATGACACGTGGATTAAAACGCTTTCTCCGGTTAGCAAATCAGAAAATAAATATTATTTTCAAACGCTTAACCCAGTACATAAAGAGCTTGTTGATAAGAGTTATAAAAACATCATTATTAACGCTATGGATATTGCAATGCAGTCAATGGGTATTGACAGCCAAGAAATTATCGTCATATTTTTAGATACGGAAGAAGCCGCTAAAATCAAACAGCAACAGAAAAATCAGAATGAAAATGCTAACATCGAAAAATCGATGCTCAATCCTGCATTTACATTTGATTCTTTTGTTGTGGGAAGCTCTAACGAATTTGCGCATGCAGCTGCTGTGGCAGTTGCAGAAAATCCGGGCTATGCTTATAATCCTTTATTTATTTACGGTAAAACGGGTCTTGGTAAAACGCATTTGATGCAAGCTATCGCCAATTACATTTCGGACAGAAATAGCGGTTATACCGTAATGTATGTAAAAAGTGAACCTTTTCTCAACGATTTAATTCATGCGATCAGAACATCTAAAACAGAAGAATTCAGAAGAAGATATAGGAAAGCGGATGTTTTGCTGATTGACGATATTCAGTTTATTGCAGGAAAAGAAAGCACACAGGAAGAATTTTTCCATACGTTTAACGATCTTCACGAGAACGATAAACAGATCATATTGTCTTCGGATAAGCCGCCAAAAGAGATACCGCTGCTTGAAGAGCGATTGCAGTCGCGTTTTGAAGGCGGTTTGATTGCAGACGTACAGCCGCCTAATTATGAAACAAAACTTGCTATACTAATCAAAAAAGCAAAGGATATTACGTCAAAGGATGCTTTAAAGTGCGAAGTCAACCATGAAATTTTGGACCTCATAGCAACCAAGGTGTCTTCAAATATCCGGTCCTTAGAAGGTGCATTAAAGAAGATCATTGCTTACACTGTATTAAACGGAAAAACGCCAAATTTAGTAGAAGCAGAGATTGCCATCAGAGATTTTTTAACGACAACTACGACCAAAAAAATTTCGTCAAAGCATATTCTTCAATTGGTTTGTGAATATTATGAGTTATCTGAGGACGAAATCGTCAGCAACAAAAAAAGCCAAAGTATTGCCTATCCGAGACAAGTTGCCATGTATCTGACACGAAAGCTAATGGATATCTCTTATAAATCGATCGCCGAAATATATGGCAAAAGTGATCATACAACTGTAATATACGCTTACGATAAAATTGAAAGAGAGATGACAACAAATATAGAATTAAAAACGCTACTGGATGATTTTATAATAAAATTAAAAGAATAAGTGGATGATATGTTGATACATTGCGGATACCTGAATAAAACTAATTGGATTTTTTCACACGCCGTCAACACCGTATACACAGTACATACAGATATATCTTAAGTTTTATCCTACATAGTTTTTATAGATATAATCGGCCAAACTGCGGTTTTCCACAATATCAACATACACTACTCTTACTATTACTACTTAATTAACAATAATAACTCTAGTATCAACCTGAGTTAAGGAGAAAAATATGAAACTGATATGTGAAAAAAATGAACTTCAAAGATGCGTTAATATTGTAACAAAAGCGGTTGCTGTTAAATCACCTATAAATTTACTTGAAGGAATATTAATCAAGGCTGAAGAAAATAAAATGACACTTTACGGAAGCGACGGTACGCTGTCTATAAAATGCACAACCGAATCAACTGTCTTTGAACAAGGAAAAATTGTACTTCCAGCACGTCTTTTCAGCGAAATACTAACAAAATTTGATGCATGTGAAATATCCATGTATACAGAAGGTAATAACATGATTATGGAGTGCGGACATTCCGTTACAACACTCTGTTATATGGAAGCCGATTCGTATCCTGATTTTCCAAGCTGTAGCCAGACAAAAGGTGCTGTGATGTTTTCAAACCAATTGGTTTCAATGATAGATCAAACGGTATTTGCAACATCTATCAACGAAGACAAGCCGATTTTGACAGGCATATTATTTGAGTTTGAAAAGAACCTTTCAAAAATGGTTGCTCTTGACGGCTACAGGCTTGCAATCAGGCAGGAAAACATTCAAATGGGTATAGAGCCCGATACAGAGATTGTTGTGCCTTCAAAATCGATGAGGGAGATTGCGCGCATATTGCCGGAGGACGAACAGACGATAAAGCTTTACGCTAATGATAATTTGGTCAGCGTTATTTGCGGTAATATAGAAATCGCAACAAGGGTTTTACAGGGCGATTATGTGAAATATAAAAATATTTTGCCAAATGAGTTTACAACGCGTTTGATCGTCAATAAACAAAGCTTGCAAAACAGCCTTGAAAGAGCGAGCATTCTAGCCAGACAGTCAAAAACAAATCTCGTTAACTTAAAAATTAACGGAGATATATTAACAATAACTTCTGATTCTGAAATCGGTAAAGCCCGTGAAGAGGTAAGCATTATGCTGACAGGAAAAAACCTTGATATTTCTTTTAATTCAAGATATTTATTGGATGTTTTAAAAGAAGTAGACGATGAAGAAGTTGTTTTTGAAATGAACACAAGCATAAGTCCGTGCATGATCCGACCCATCCAGGGAGAAAGCTATCTTTACCTGGTTCTGCCTGTCAAAACAAACAACATTAATTAGTATCTTTTGATTTGATAAATTTTTTTTCTAGCCACATTTTAGTACGCTCTTCAATAATGGGAGCGTATTTTATTGTAATGATAAACAAAACGATGGCTATAACAATCAGAATTATCCAGCCCCAGTCAGGCATTGTAATCATACCGGAGCCAACCAGCGCAGAAAACAACAAACCCCACGGTCTTGTGAGAATAACGATCAGAGAAAAGTAAGGCAGCCGCATCGCTGAAAGACCAGCTATAAGACATAGTATGTCATCCGGAAAAAACGGCAACACAAACATCAGAATTAATACGATCTTTTGTCGTGATGAGACTGTCTTCATGTATTTATCAACGACGGTTTTTCCAACGATTCTTTCGACAAGTGGTCTCCCAAACATTTTACCAAGCAGAAACGCGCACACTGAGCCCAAAAAAACGCCGATAGTTGAAATAATAAAAGCATAAAAAAATCCGAACATAACGCCGCCTGCAACTGTTGTGATACTGCCCGGTATAGGAGACAGTATTACCTGAACAAACTGCAGTAGCAAAAAGACAAGAGGAGCAAGCGCTCCAAAGGATGCTACGTACTCTTGTATTTTCTCTTTCGATTCAAAAAGCGAAAACCATCCATTATTTTTACCGATATAATAGACGGTTATGACTGTGGCAATGATCAAAACAAGTATGATACACCATATCCACTGCTTCTTTGTTAATTTCATGCCGATAGTATAACATATTAATTGGATGCAAACATCAAATTTTTGGGTATTTATAAGAAACAGCCCCAAAATCATTTTTTGTTCATTCCCAATAAAAAAGCGTCTTGTTTATTGTTAACAAAGACGCTTGCAAACGAAACCTTTATAGAAAATAATTGACCCCGCTTAAAAAAATCTTCTGATCTTTTTCACCCGGGATATTTTTAAGTGTGCCTGGCGTATATCTTTCTGAATGAGCCATTTTACCAAAAACCCGTCCATCTAAAGATAATAGACCTTCAACAGACAGCAACGAGCCGTTAAGATTGCTTTCTCTCATCGTGGGAACGCCTAATTCATCTACGTACTGTGTTGCAACCTGTCCGTTTTCAAACAGAGCCAGTGCCTCTTGATGCGTGGCAGCAAACCGTCCTTCTCCGTGGGATACAGCAACGGTGTGAATATCTCCTGGTTTGCATTGCATTAGCCATGGCGATGCATTGGACGTGATTCGTGTTCTGGCCGCTTTTGATACATGGCGTCCGATAATGTTGAATGTCAGTGTGGGGCTATCATCTCTCATTTCACGTATTTCCCCATATGGCACAAGCCCCACCTTGATAAGTGCTTGAAAACCGTTGCAGATACCAAGGATTAGCCCGTCGCGCAACAGCAGCCTCTCGACCGCTTTTTTGACACGCGGTTCACGAAGTACTGTAGCGATAAACTTGCCAGATCCGTCTGGCTCGTCACCGCCTGAAAAACCACCAGGGATCATCAATATCTGGCTCATGTCAATTAGCTTGGCGAAATGCCGCAGGCTATATTCGATATCATTGCCTTTAATATTGCGGATGACAAATGTCGTTGCAATGCCTCCTGCATTCTCAAATGCAGCTGCCGAGTCATATTCGCAATTTGTGCCTGGAAACACCGGAATAATAACACGTGGCTTGGCTTTTTCGCCAGAATAAACATGGATATTCTTTGCGTAAAACAGTTTATCAACAATTGGTCCTTGTGCAGTTGCTTGAACGGGATATACGCCGGATAACGTATGTTCATAAGCATAACGCAATTCGGCAAGTGAGATACTTTCTTTGCAGAACACAATGGCATCTCCGCCCGTTTCCCCGATTTTTTCAAAATCGAGATTGTCCCCTTCAATGATTAGGTCTCCGTAGGCTTTATTCGTCATATCGTCTATATCGCCAGCATTAATCACCGCGCCAATACCGTTACCCAATGCCATTTTGACGATTGCTGCAAATGCCCCGCCTCTGTCGATGGCATATGCAGAGATGATCTGCTTATCTCGAATGCCTTTGTAAACCTTGGCATAAAGCTTTTTAATATTGTCAAAGTCTGGCATGCCGTTAGTATCGCGTGCAATGCGTACCCGATATAAGCAGCTGCCCGGCTGTTTGAATTCCGGAGAGATGATGGTATCCACATCCTCGGTACATAGTGCGAATGATACAAGCGTGGGTGGCACATGCATATTTTCAAATGTGCCCGACATAGAATCTTTTCCGCCAATCGCGGGTGTGCCCATACTCTTTTGTGCCCACCATGCGCCAAGAAGTGCGGATAAAGGTTTGCCCCAGCTTTGTTCGTCGGTCATTCTCTCGAAATACTCCTGCAATGTAAGCCACGACTTGGTGATATCTCCGCCTGATGCGGTAAGCTTGGCTAATGAAAGTATCACTGAATATACTGCGCCCAAAAAAGGGTTCTTTTCCATGATATAAGGATCAAAGCCGTATGAAAAAACGCTGGCTGTATCGCATGCACCGTGTGAAGCGACCTTAGCAGCCATTGCCTGTATCGGCGTTAGCTGATACAGGCCCCCGAGAGGCATATTGATACTGCCTGCGCCGATCGTCGAATCGAACATTTCAATCAGCCCTTTTTTTAAACAGATATTAAGGTCAGCCATTATGGTTAGCAGCCTGTCTTTGAAACCGCCCGAAAAAGGCTCGCTGAACAGTTTTGAATTATGCATGCCTCCGACATGTGCATTTGCCGTTGCGGTCACACCGTTGGTGTTAAGAAACGATCTTTTTATACTGACGATCGGCTTTCCGCGCCAGAACAGTTCCATCCTTGCTTCATCGGTTACTTCAGCCACTTTGTCTGCATGTAGGTTTTCTTCAGCTGCAAGGTGAAGCGCTGTTTCAAGATCTTGCGGGTCTATAACCACCGCCATTCTTTCCTGACTTTCTGATATGGCCAGCTCAACACCGCCAAGGCCTTCATATTTTTTCCGAATGGCGTCAAGGTTAACCCTCACACCTTCGGCCAGCTCACCAATAGCCACACACACACCACCTGCGCCAAAATCGTTGCAGCGCTTGATAAGCGTTGAAAAAGCTTTATTTCTAAACAGCCGCTGCAGCTTGCGTTCGGTTAAAGGATTGCCCTTTTGGACCTCGGCACCGCAAGCATCGATAGACTGCAAATCATGTGCTTTAGATGATCCCGTGGCACCACCGCAGCCATCCCGTCCCGTGGCACCACCTAGCAGCAATATAATATCCCCGGGCTGAGGCTTTTTACGGATCACATTTTCTGCAGGCGCAGCGCCTACCACAGCGCCTATTTCCATGCGTTTTGCTTTATATCCTTCGTGGTAGATTTCGTCAACAAGGCCTGTTGCCAACCCAATCTGGTTGCCGTAGGAAGAATATCCATGCGCTGCTTCCTTGCAGATTTTTCTCTGAGGAAGTTTACCAGGCATTGTGTCTTTAATTTTTTCTCTCGGGTCACCACTTCCTGTAACGCGCATTGCGTGGTATACATACGCTCTTCCGGAAAGTGGGTCTCTGATTGCGCCGCCCAGGCATGTGGCTGCGCCACCAAACGGTTCAATCTCGGTCGGATGGTTGTGCGTTTCATTTTTGAACATGATCAGATAATCCTGAGGTTGTCCGTCTACAACTACCTTTTCTTTGATTGAGCACGCATTGATTTCTTCTGATTCATCAAAGCCGTCCATCAAACCCTTTTTTTTGGCTTCTTTTGCATATAGCGTCGCGATATCCATAAGACAAATGTCTTTTTGGCTATCTCTGTAAACAAATTCTCTGGATTTTAAATATTCATTGTATATTTCTTTGATATAATCGGCGGTTTTGTCAAAAGTAATTTTTTCAAGCCGAGTTAAAAAAGTGGTATGCCGGCAATGATCCGACCAGTATGTATCGATAACGCGTATTTCAGCGATTGTCGGGTCGCGTTTCTCATCGTTTTTAAAATAATCCTGCACAAACAGTATGTCTTTAATGCTCATGGCCAGCCCATTTTCTGACATAAAGCGGCTTAGCCCTTGCTGATTGAGAGAGCAGAAACCATGGAGCACTTCGACGTCGGGAGGGTCGGCGATTTTTTCAGCCAGCGTATCCGGTAGAGTATCCTGCGCTTCCCTTGAATCCACAGGATTGATGACATATTTTTTAATGTCTTTAGCATCATCAATGCTAGCACCGCTTAATATATAGATTGTTGCGCATTTGACAACTGGGCGATTGTTTTTGGTCAGCAGCTCTGTGCATTGTGCCGCGCTATCCGCTCTTTGGTCATACTGTCCGGGTAGATATTCAACAGCAAAAGAAATATCGGCTTCATTTTTATCGTAACTGCCAAGATAAACGATATCAGCAGCCGGTTCGGAAAAAACGGTGCTCACTGCCGTAGAAAAGTCAGCATCGCTGATCCCCTCAATATCGTATCGATTAAGGATTCTCACATCCTTTAAGTTTTTCTTGCCTAGCGTTTCTTTAAAATCGGCGAGTGCTTCTTTAGCTCTTACATTAAACCCATTTTTCTTTTCAATATAGATCCGTTTTACCCGTGACATTTGTAGGTCTCCTTTTCTGTTCTTCAAGAAAGCTTATCTATCCAGTATATATTTTTTTTGGGGCATGTGCAATAAGGCATTTTGGTAAAAAACAGCTGTAAAAAAAGCGTTTTATACCGTCGAAAAAATATTTAGTTTGCAAAAAACCCCTTAAAACTTATCGTATAATTTATTCCGAAACAATAAATTATCCT